>JBBQYD010000072.1:0-14866 GCA_038209025.1 Verrucomicrobiota bacterium
ATCCGATTACCGCTGACTACAACCCTTACCGAAGCCTGCAAGAGAGCCGATTCCCAGTGATTGGCGCTTCACCCTGGCAGAGTATTGGATCACCAGAATTGATCACCATGGACACGAACCAGCCCTTTTCGGGACGCCACACACCCAAAATTGGCGACAGGTCGGGGATACGCCAAATGGATCTGGGCGTAACCAGGGCCAAGGGCTACACCGGTTACATTTGGCTCAAAGCCGCGGCGGGTTCGTCCCCTCGGGTCAGTATTGCGCTGGCGACCCCCGGTTTTCCCAACGCCCGGACCGTGCTCACGGCGAAGGGCCTTTCCTCGCGCTACAAACGGTTCACATTCCAGTTTACCGCCCCAGAAACCACGGACAAGGCGTCGCTCGAAATCCGGGCCGATAAGGGCGCGGCTTACATTGGCACCGTCTCCCTCATGCCAGCGGATAACATCGACGGCCTGCGGTCGGATACCCTGGCGCTGCTCAAGGAACTGAACGCGCCCATTTACCGGTGGCCCGGTGGCAATTTCGTCAGCGGGTACGATTGGCGTGATGGCGTCGGCGACCGGGATCGCCGTCCCCCGCGCACCAACCCGGCCTGGACCGGGGTGGAACATAATGATTTTGGGATGCATGAGTTCATCCGGTTTTGCCACCTGGTGGGGGCCGAGCCATGGATCACTGTGAATACCGGGTTCGGCGACGCGCATTCCGCCGCCGCACAACTCGAATATTGCAACGGCTCCAGCAAGACTCACTGGGGTTCATTGCGCGCCAGGAATGGCGCTCGTGATCCGTTCCAGGTGAGGTATTGGGGTGTTGGGAACGAAATGTGGGGTAAGTGGCAACTCGGTTTCATGCAACTCCATCATTACGTCCTCAAGCAAAACTGGGTGGTTGATACGATGCGCCAGGTGGACCCGGCCATCATCACCATCAGTTCCGGCAATGCCGGCGAGTGGAGCCAGGGTCTGCTGAAGGGCAGCGCAGACCACATGGACCTGATCGCGGAACACTTTTATTGCCGCGAAAAAGCCGATCTTGATTCGCATGTCCGCCAAATCCCCGATGCCATTCGAGGCAAAGCGGAGTTCCATCGTAAAATGCGCCAGGAACTTCCGGAATTGAAAGGCAAGGACATCCGGGTGGCCATGACCGAATGGAATTACTGGTACGGCCCGCATGAATTTGGAGAACTCGGCACCCGCTACTTTATGAAAGATGCGCTGGGCATCGCGGCCGGACTTCACGAGTACGCCCGGAATTCGGACATCATCAGTTCAGCATTCTACGCGCAGACAGTGAATGTCATCGGCGCCATCAAGACCAGCCGCCGCAACGCCGCCTTCGAAACCACAGGTCTGGTCCTCAAACTGTACCGCCAGCATTTCGGCGTAATCCCTATTCAAACCAAAACCGCGGGCGCGATCGATGCGCAGGGTGCCTGGTCGAAAGACCGCAAGACCTTCACTCTGGCCGTGGTCAATTGTTCCCTTGAACCGGCAACCATCCCCGTGGAAATCAAGAACCTCCAAGTGAAGGGCGCCGTGGAAAAATGGCAACTTGCCGGTGACCCGATGGCTTTCAATGACCCGGACGAACAGCCCAGGATTGGGATCGAGCACACCTCTCTCGACCGCCTGGAAAACTCATTGGCCCTGGCCCCTTGCAGTGTTACCCTGTTCTCCATGCCTGCCGAAATATCGAAGGATTAGCATGAACCTGCCACACGAAGCCACACTGTTGCGCATTTTCATCGGCGAGTCGGATCGCTGGCAGCATCAACCCCTCTATGAAGCCATCGTTCTCAAAGCGCGGGAGCTGCACCTGGCCGGTGCCACCGTGCTGCGAGGGCCGATGGGCTTTGGCAAATCCAGCCGGTTGCACACCGCGAAAATACTCCGGCTGTCAGCGGATTTGCCGCTCGTCATTGAGATCGTGGACACGGAAGAAAAAATCCAGGAGTTCCTGCCGGTCCTGGACCCCATGATGATAGGCGGGCTGATCACCCTGGAGAAGGTGAGGGTGGTTGATTACCGGGGCGCCAGCCCAGCTTGAGGCCTTTTCCTCAACCGGGGCAGCCTCGTGAGCAGCGCCAACAGCGCCACCCCCACACAGACCCAGCCGAATACATCACCGTGACGATTGTAAAAAGTCGCCACCGGCGGGCGATCTCGCATGGGGATATCCACTCGCAGAAAACCCTTCCCGTAGACGCTTCCCTGGGGATCGCGAAACACTTCGCGCAAGCGCCCATGCCGATCCACCCAGCACGTGAGACCGTTGTTGGAGCAACGGATCAGGGATCTCCCATTCTCCACCGCGCGAAATAAGGCTGAAGCGGCATGTTGCCATTGCGCGGCTCCTTCACCAAACCATCCGTTATTAGTCAGGTTAACCAGAAAGTCCGTGTCGTCCGTGACATACTCCCGCGCCAGGTGTGGAAACACGTCCTCAAAACAGATTAAGACCGACACCTCCACGGCCGGATCAGCCATTCGAAAGGGTACCGGTCTTTTCCCCGGCGTGAAACCGTCTTCCATGGGCGTGAAGAGCTTGAGAAAACCAAGCCAGTTCGACAACGGAACATACTCCCCGAAGATAACCAGCGCGCGCTTTTTGTAAGACTCCGCAACTCTGCCTTCCGGGCTGATTAGAAAGCTGCTGTTGTAATAGTCGGCTTCCTGTTTCCCCGTGGCTGGATTTCTCTCCCGGCGAGGTTCGGCGTCATCCGCGCCAATAATCATCCAAACCTTGTGCCTTCGGGCAAAGCTGGTGACGGCATCAAAGGTATCCTGATCATAGCGGAGCAGCTTGGGAACCGCGGCCTCGGGCCAGATCAGCAGGTCCGCCGGAGTCTCGAGCGCGCGCGCGGACAACGCGAGGAGTTCCTGGAACCGAAGATCGTCGTTGGTGGGTTCCCAGATGAGTGTTTGGGGGATGCTGGGCTGCACCAACGCCAAACGCAAGGGGTTCCGCGCGGGTTGAGGAGGGCCTGCCTGGAGGATGTTTCGATAACCGCCCCCAAACGCAAGCGCGACGGCGAGCATCGGCAAGGCCATGTCTGCGGCCCAGGCGGCTTTCCCGCCCGGCGTATGAATCACCCTGGAAACCGCACAGAGCAACGCAACCGAACTCCAAACCAAAAGAAAGGACACCCCATAAACCCCGGCGACTGACGCAATCTGAATAAGCGGCACCAGCCGAAACTGAGAGCTGCCGAGCAGGTTCCACGGAAAACCGGAGAGGAATCGGGCGATCATCATCTCGAGGGCAACCCAGGCGACTGCGGCAAAAAACGCCCACCGCGCGCGCTGCACCCAGGAACTGCGCGCCAGCAGGAATAGTGGACCCCTTAAACCGGCACCTTCGCCGGGGGTGGCAGCCGTCCCCATGCCGCCCGCCAGCCAAACCCAAATGGCCATATAGAGCGACATGAACGCGCTCAATGCCAGCCAGCCGGTGATCGGTGCAAGCGGAACGCCGTGCCACTGATAGGGGATGAGCAAAAGCCAGTAAAGTGACGTCAGGTAGTGAGCCAGCCCTCCCACAAATCCAACGCGAAAACGCTCGGCTGGCGGAAGACCCAAGCCCGCTGCCAGGATCAGCCCCGGGGCCACCCAACCGAATCCCGCAATCCCCACTTTGGGAAATGACGCGGCAAGCAGGAGTCCCGCCCCGGCCGCCATGGCGTAACGGGATTGAATCAAACGGTTCACGGCCTCCAAAGTAGCTGCGCCCCCGGCCGATTTCACGGAATAAAATCCGTCCGCGCAGCTTTGGTTTGCAGGACGCGGGTGCAGGGCCTAAATTATTCCCAGATACATATATGCATACTATCCCTATTGGGGTGAGTCATTTGACGTCCAGCCGACTCGCCTATGGCTGCTGGAGAGTCGCCGGAACCTGGAATCCCGCTGAGGTTACCCCCGAAAACCGGGAAGCTGGCATTCGAGCGATCACCGCGGCATATGAAGCCGGTTATACGTTGTTCGATACAGCGGACATTTATTGCCGGGGTGAATCCGAAAGAATTCTCGGTGCCACCCTCAAATCGGTTGCTGGCATGCGGGAGAAGATCATCATCGCCACCAAGTGCGGCATCCGTTTCGCCGGTGAACCGACCCCAGCCTCCCCGCAACGCTATGACTTTTCCGCCGAGCACATCGAACGGTCGGTCGAGGGGTCCTTGACCCGGATGCAAATCGAGCACATCGACCTGCTGTTGCTGCATCGTCCCGACTATCTGGCGGAGCCCGAAGAAATCGCCCGGGCTTTCTCCAATCTCAAGACCCAGGGAAAGGTGCGTTTCTTTGGCGTCAGTAATTTTCGGCCGCTGCTGGTCACCGCGCTGCAGGCGGCGTGTCCCATGCCAATGATCGTCCACCAGGTGGAAATCAGCCTCGCCAAGTTGGATGCCTTCACCGACGGCACGCTTGACCAATGCTTGATTGAACGCATAACGCCGATGGCTTGGAGCCCGCTGGCGGCGGGCCTTATCGGCGGCGGCGCGACACGACTGCTTCCTTCGCAACAGACCTACAAGCCGGAACTATTTCGCAACGTCCTGGAGGAAGTGGCCCGAAACCGTGAAACCACGCCGGTGGTCATCGCGCTGGCCTGGCTGCTAAAGCATCCCGCCAGGATTCAACCCGTTATTGGAACGATCAAACCCGAACGCATTCGCGAGGCTGTGAGAGCCACGGAAATCGACTTGAACCGCGAGGAATGGTACAGGCTGCTGCTCGCCGCCCGCGGCGAACCTTTGCCCTGATTTCCGGAGATCGCCGCCATGGCCGAGACCAGTGAAGAAACGTGGCGCCTGTTTGTGGCACTGGAGGCTCCCGAACCGATAAAGGACGCCCTGGCAAAAGCCCAGGCCCGGCTTCGGCGAGCCGTCCTGGACGCCTCGATCCGCTGGTTAACCCGCGAGCAGTTTCACCTCACGCTGCGGTTTCTTGGAGCGGTTCCTGCCGGACACGTGGACGACCTCACAGCGGCCCTGGAAACGGCGTGTAAAAATTGTCCCACCTTTCCTCTGCGAGCCCGGCACATAGGGTTCTTCCCCAATGACAGTTTCCCGCGAGTGATCTGGAGCGGAGTGTCCGACGAGACCGGAGCTCTGGCGCAATTGCACGGCACGGTGCGGCACGCCACGAACGATTTCACCCACGAAAAGCCGGAAGCCCATTTCTCGGGCCATATTACTCTGGGAAGGGTGAAGGAAATCCGGGCGCGCGACAGCCAAGCGCTTTGCGCCGCCGCCGCTGATTTCCGTGGGGTTCCCTTCGGTGCCTGGGCCCCCTCAACCGTGGACCTCATCCGCAGCCGCCTCTCGGGTTCCGGCGCCACCTACGAGCGCGTAAGCAGGTTTGCGCTGGTGACTGCGGACGCTCGTTGACGCCTTCCCCAACCGCCCGTAAGTTGTTCACCACGGTTTTTGACATGTTCGAACTTGTCTCCTCCTATAATCCGGCCGGTGATCAGCCGCAAGCGATTGTGAAGCTGACGGACGGCCTTGTGTCCGGGATCAAACACCAGGCGTTGCTGGGCGTGACCGGCTCCGGCAAGACGTTCACCATCGCCAACGTTATCAGGAATGTGGACCGCCCTACCCTTGTCATATCTCATAACAAGACCCTGGCGGCCCAACTCTACGCTGAGTTCAAAGCTTTCTTTCCGAATAATGCCGTCGAATACTTTGTCAGCTACTTCGATTATTACCAGCCGGAGGCATACATTCCGCGTACCGACACGTTTGTGGAAAAAGACTCAGCCGTAAACGAGGAGATCGAGCGTCTCCGCCTCTCCACCATGAGTTCGCTCTTCTCCCGCCGTGACGTGGTCGTGGTGGCAAGCGTCTCCTGCATTTACGGCATCGGCAGCAAAGCGGACTATGAAGCCCTCATCATTCCCCTGCGCGCCGGCATGGAAATGGCCCGGGACCATTTTCTGCACCGCTTGGTGAGTCTGCAGTACAACCGCAATGACATTGAATTCACCCGCGGCCAATTCCGGGTCCGGGGCGACACCGTTGAGATCTGCCCGGCGGGACGCGAGGATGCGTTGCGCGTGGAGTTCTTCGGGGACACCATCGACCGCATTACGCGCTTTGAGCCGTTAACGGGAGACGGCGCGGAACCGCTTTCCACCGTAACCATCTTTCCGGCCAAGCAATTCGTCACGCCGACGGAAAAACTGCGGCCCGCATTGCTGGCCATCCGGGAAGAGTTGAGCGACCGGGTGGGCTGGTTCGAAAAGCATGGCAAACTGCTGGAAGCGCAACGTGTCAAAATGCGCACCGAGTACGACCTTGAGATGATGGAGGAGATGGGGTTTTGCTCCGGGATAGAGAATTACTCCCGACATCTGAGCGGGCGCCCCCCGGGCTCCCGTCCCTGCACCCTGTTCGATTTTTTTCCCGAGGATTACCTGCTGGTCATTGATGAATCGCATGCCACCGTCCCCCAGATCGGCGGCATGCACGCCGGCGATCGCTCGCGAAAGACCGTGCTGGTCGAATACGGATTCCGCCTGCCCAGCGCCCTGGACAACCGGCCGCTGGCTTTCGAAGAATTCCAGGGCATGCAAAGTCAGACCATCTATGTCAGCGCCACCCCCGGTCCCCGGGAATTGGAATGGTGCCAGGGCCGGATTATTGAGCAGATAGTTCGTCCAACCGGCTTGTTGGACCCGCCCATCACGGTTAAGCCCCTCACTGGCCAGATCGATGACCTCATCAACGAATGCCGCAAACGCACCGAGTCCAAAGAGCGCGTCCTGGTGACCACCCTTACCAAACGGACGGCGGAAGAACTCACCGATTACCTGCGCGAAATCGGCATCAGCGTTCAATACCTCCACAGTGAAATTGACGCCATCCAACGGGTGGAAATCCTGCGTTCTCTCCGCAAAGGCGAGTTTGACGTGCTGGTCGGAATTAACCTTTTGCGCGAGGGGCTTGATCTGCCCGAGGTCTCACTGGTTGCGATTCTGGACGCGGACAAAGAAGGCTATTTGCGCAGCACAACAAGTCTCATCCAGACCGCCGGCCGTGCCGCGCGCCATCTTCATGGCCAGGTGATCCTCTACGCGGATGTCATGACTCAGAGCATCCAGCGGTTTATTGCTGTATCTGAATACCGCCGCGAAAAGCAACTCGCCTACAACAAGGCGCACAACATCACGCCCAGAAGTGTCACCCGGGCCGTGGAGGACAGCCTGGC
The DNA here is from genome assembly GCA_038209025.1 of Verrucomicrobiota bacterium. Classification (GTDB taxonomy): domain Bacteria; phylum Verrucomicrobiota; class Verrucomicrobiia; order Limisphaerales; family UBA8199; genus JBBQYD01. Next base: position 7,227 of record JBBQYD010000072.1, read on the forward strand.
GGCCCATCGCGAATCCTCAGAGCAGGCCCAGGCCCTCCTGCGGGAAGGCGGTGTGGACATCGACATTTCCCAAACCATCAAGGAACTGGAAGAGGAAATGCTGGCAGCGGCGAACAACCTTGAATTTGAGAAAGCCGCCCTCCTGCGCGATCAGGTTCGTGAGTTGAAGCGGATGCTGGAGGGCGGCAAACCGGCAGGAAAGACACCGGCAGTGAGTTACCACGCCACCAAGCCGGGACGTGGCGCCAGGCGGACTTCGCGGAAAGCAGGGGACCCTTTCTGAACCTCTCAGCCGCTGCTGAAACGTCAGTTCAGCGACGGATCGTCCGGCATTTGAGCGAGCAATTCATATCGCCAGCCCTTCGCTTTCAGCACTTTTTGCCACAGCTTGTCCGTATTCAGATCAAATACCAGGTCCTCCGTAGCCGAGTGGATCAGCCACGCCTCGCGGCGGATTTCATCCTCAAGCTGCCCAGGGCTCCAACCTGAATAACCAGCGAACATCCGGATCTTGCGGGCCGGCGAAAAGGTCGCTCCCAATTGGACGAGTTCCTCGAGGGAATGCCCGACACTCAGGTTGGGCAGCACATTGGCTTCCGGCAGGAAATGACCTGTATGCAGGTAACTTAAAGCGGATGGCTGCACGGGCCCGCCCACAAAGACGGGGTTTTCACTTAGTGTTTCGGGCAAATCCCCCGCAATGATATCCCCCGCCTTGCTGCCGCTGGGACGGTTCAGCACCAGGCCAAATGCTCCTTCGGCGTCGTGCTGGCATATCAGCACCACGGTGCGCTGAAAAAAGGAACCGCTCAACTGGCCACTGTCGAGCAGAAGCTGACCCTTCAGAAATGTCTTTTTCTCGGGCATAGATGCCTGATTCGGGACTACTTGCCCCGGGAGGAATCTGGATTAAAATTCTGGCATGTCAAAACTTTGTGTCCTTTTACTGTTGGTGACAATGATCGCGTTCGCGGGCTGCCGTCATTCAGGCAGCCGCGAGTTCAAGCCCGGTTACGGCTGGGTCCCGAATAACTAACCGGACATCCGCCGGTGACAAGAAAACATAACGGGCCGGCCAGGGATTGCCAGGCCAGCCCGTTCATGTCTTTTCGAGCCGAATTAAAGCGATTTTACTTTGGCAACAATCGCCTGCGCATCGATACCGTAACGCGCCAACAACTCGTTGGGCTTGCCGGAGCGAGGCAATTCCATCACGGCCATTTTATGGACCTTGACGCCATCGGCGCTCAATTCTCCCGCCACCGCATCGCCTAATCCGCCCTCGGAATAGTGGTCTTCCACGGTAAGGACCAGGTTCCCGGTCTTGGCCGCCGCCGCCTTGATCACGTCCTTCCCCAGCGGTTTGATGCTGTAGGCATCGATCACGGTAACATTGATCCCCTCGGCTTTGAGCGCATCGGCGGCTTTCAGCGCCTCAAACAGGGTAACGCCTGCCCCCACCACCGTCACTTTGTCCCCGGCGGCCTGGCGCAGCACCTTGGCCCCGCCAATCGGAAAGGCTTCCTCATTTGGGTAGATCACCGGAGTTTTCGGACGTGACGTGCGCAGGAAGCACACGCCCCGATGGGTCGCCATTTGCTCCATCAGTTTCTCGGCGCAGACAGCATCGCTGGGGTAAAGCACCACGCTGCCCGCAACGGCGCGCATCATGGCAATGTCCTCCAACCCCATTTGCGAAGGGCCGTCTTCCCCAATGCTCACGCCAACATGGGAGCCGACGAGCTTCAGGTTCGCCTGCGAAATGCCGGCCACCCGAATCTGGTCGTAAGCGCGCGTGAAAAAGGTGGCGAAAGTCGAGGCAAACGGGACTTTGCCCCGGGTGCCAAACCCAGTGGCCACCCCCACCATGTTTTGTTCCGCAATGAAGCACTCCGTGAAACGCTCCGGGAATTTCTTCAGGAATTTATCCGAGTAGGTCGAGTTCTTGGTATCACCGTCGAGCGCCACGATGCGAGAGTCCACCGAGCCAAGCCGCACCAATCCGGCCCCATATGCCTCACGCGTGGCGACCATATCGCCTAGTTTGTAAGCCAGCACAGGATAGGCTGCGGGAGCGTCGTTCTGCGGGGCAGGCAGGGCGGTGGGCGCAGCAATGGCCACACTCCGGCCGGACCTCGCGTTGGGCTGCAATTCCGCGATGGCGCGCGTCGCTTCGTCTTGCGACAAGGGTTTGCCGTGCCATCCGTCCTTGTCCTGAATGAAGGAAATGCCGGCTCCTTTGTAGGTTTTGGCGAGGATTACCAGGGGCTGGTCTCCCAGGCCCACGGCGGCGAGGACCTCCAATATCTCTTCAATGTCATGCCCGTCGATTTCCTCGGTGCGCCACCCAAACGCCTCAAACCGGCGCTTGTAAACATTTAAGTCGTGCTCGAACGGGGTGGCCTGGCTTTGGCCCAACCGGTTGACGTCCACAATCGCGACCAGATGATTCAACTTATAAATCCCCGCCAGCGAGGCCGCCTCCCAAACGGCGCCTTCGGCGATCTCACCGTCGCCCAGCAGCACGTAGGTCTTGTAATCCAGCTTGTCCAATCGCGCACAGAGGGCCATGCCCACGCCTACCCCCAACCCCTGGCCGAGCGAGCCTGTCGCAACATCCGCAAACGAAAGCCTTGGCGTGGGGTGGCCTTCGAGATCGCTCCCGAGTTGGCGCAGCTTCAGCAGTTCCTCCACCGGGAACAACCCGGCCTCAGCCCAGGCCGCGTAGAGCAGCGGGGCCGCGTGGCCCTTGGACAAAATAAACCGGTCATTGTTGTAGTGCCGGGGATTCTTCGGATCATAGTGCATATGTCCGAAAAAGAGCGCCGCCACGAGGTCTGCCGCTGAGCAGCAGGAAGTGGGGTGCCCGCTGCCGGCGGCGGTCGTGGCCGCAATGGAATGAATTCGCAGTTGGTTCGCGATTCCCTTCAAAGTCTCCGTGTCAATGTCATTCATGAGTGGTTAGAATCTAATCAGTAGCGCTCAAAATGGAAACAACTTTCCACCCGCCCGCGAACCGCCGCCTGGCCGGCTCATCAGGAAAACCGGGAAAAACCTGGGTTCCCAGCATTAAGTGCCTGCACGTTCGGGAGCCGCGACGCCCGGGGGGGCGTTGGTTCCGCCGGGAGTTTCCGCCGGCAGGCCCGTCAAGGTGCGCAAAACCGCGCGCATTTCCGCCGGGACGCCTTCCACCGGATCAATCATGCGGTTGAACACCTCGCGGTTAATCTCGTCGAAAGAAGACATCTGGATGGCTTCGCCGCGGTCCTTGGTCTTGCTGACATAGGTCGTCAGAGCCTGCCTGGCCAGGAGTTTGTAACCGGCCGCCCGTTCGTCCTCCCCGATTGCCAGGCTCGTGTAGGAATTAACCAGCAAGCCTTCGATGATCGCTTTCATGCGGTCGCGGGACATGGTTTCAGAAACGTCTTCCTGCACCCGCGCTACAACATACCCTTCCATGGTCATCTTTGCTGGGAGCGTCTCCGGTCTGCTATCCAAAACCGCTTTCTCGGGGTACTTCTCCGCCATGTACTTCCACCAGTAATTCGCATCGCTCACCCGCGCGTGGGTGTATAGATAATAAATCGCATCACGGATGATATTGCGATGAGCTCTGAGGATATGGTCATGAGTGGCCTTGTCCTCCTCAGCCGCTTGCTCATAGGCGGCGCTGACCTTCGGGATGATGGCGAGGTTCGGACCGAACTCAAACCGTTTCGCAAAAGGATTCGTTACCAACCGCCCGCGCTGGAAGCTCATTTGCATGGACTGATAAATGACTCGCCGCAGGGTGATCAGGTCGTCCTGTTTGATCTTTGAGGGATTCTCTCTGGCCTTCTGCAGGCCGAGCGCCGCCCAGTAAATCGCGTGGGCCTCGGGCAACCTCCATTCCAAGGGGCCGTAGCGCTCGTCCACTTCCTTCATGAACGCCGGGTTCATTTTGTAATGTTCCTCCAGCAACCTGGCACGATTGGTTTGGTCCTGGGTCTGGGGGTGGATCAACTCGTCCAGATTCGGAGTTTTCTTGCCAAACACCTCCGACATCTGGTTGGCCCAGACCTGCTTGTAGAGCATGTTCGCGTCATCCAGGTTCTGCCCCATCTTATGCTGAAAAAACCAGGCTAACTCGCGGTAAATGAGGATTTCATTGGGATTATAAACCAAGCCCTGGTCCCGCAGCAGGGAGATGCCGCGCTCCACCCAGCGCCAGCGGTCGGGATAATCCTTGAACTTGACGGAAATATTGTAAGCCATGTTCCAGGATTGCACGAGCCAGACCTGCACAAAATGCGGCTCTAGCTTGGTGATCCAGTCCGCAAGTTGCGCCATCTCAAAGAATTTGTCCTGTTCCTGCAGGTCATTGGCTCGAATCCACAAAATGTTGGAAATCAACCCGCGAAATCCTCCCAGCGCCACCGTGGTGAAGGCGAGCACGGGCGGTGCGTTCTCCAGGGGCTCAACCCGGGTCAATCCGAGATCATTGCGCGCCCGGTTCAAAAGCACCTGCACTCGCGATGAAACCACAAGCATCACGCCGGCGAGCACAACCAAAATGATTTTTTTGAAGCGTGAGTTCACTGGGTGCCTTGAGCCACCGCCAATTCCCGGCGATGCAGAATCCAAATACCCGCCAAACTGAAGCCTCCGCCAAGCACCCCGACGATCTGGAAGAACGCCGCCCCGAGCTGTGCCCAGGTAATGCTGCGGCCGGTGCTGAGGGAATCGACGGGCGAGAAACTCTTGGCGAGGTTGATGATAGCGAGCGCTCCTTTGAAGGCCGGGATCACCAAAATATCAGCGGGCGAACTACCCCGCGTGCTGGTTTCTGAGTTGAACTCGGCGATGGTGCCCTGTTCGACCGCACTGGCCATCGTGCCGCTCGCCAGTGTCATAGTCAGCAGCCCCAGAGCAAAGAACGCGGCCACCGGGAAGGAAAGCAGGCTGGCCGCCGCCAGTCCGATGGAGCATAACAGCGCCATCCAGCAGAAGATGATTCCCAGGCCGCGAATAAAATTGAGCGTAAACCCGCCCTCGCGGTACAGCACTTCCATGCCATCCGCCAGCGGAAACAGCAGCGTGGAATTGTTGGGATTCACAAATACAATCGTCAGCACGCCATTCTCATCAAACAGGTTCGGAGGAATTACGAATTCGTGGAAGGTGTCCGGGGCAAGGCTCATCGGGCCGGGGCGGTACACCTCGGTCTTCTCCGGCACGCCGAACTGCCACAGGGCTTCAAACGTGCCCGAAGGACTGCGTTCGGCCGAATTGAACTTAACCCGCACGTATAACGGCTGGTCTTTGAGATAGTGCCGCGCCAAACCCAGGTTGATCTCCCATGGACGATAAGCGCCAGGCCGGACATTTTCGATTTCCGCGCGAACCTGCTCGCGGATCTGGCGCCGGACCTCCGCAAGATCCACTCGATCCGCCGGGCCTTTTTCCAAGCGCTCACGGAGCAGCTTCTCGGTTTCCTGGCGAATGTCATTATCGTAACTCCGCTCATGGGCCGAACCTCGGGCAACGAGCACTTCGTTCCGCAAAACGGCCTGCTGATTGGCCGGTAACCGGGCGGCTCGCCAAGTCAACAGGCCGTAAACACCCGCCCCCGAAATGGCCAGCAACGCGGCATTCAACGACATCAAGCCGATCCACTTGCCGACCCAGATTTGCCACCGGGCAATTGGTTTGGTAGCCACGACCTGTATTTGGCAATCCTCGATATCCCGCGCAAGGGTTCCACAAGCGAGCCAGAGGGTGGAAAGTCCAAGAAGCACGGTAATCGTGCCCAGGGTGTAGGTTAACAGTATTTGGGTAAAGCCCCGCGCGGTTCCGTCGTCCTTGATTACCAGCGGCAACGCCACCACAGAGACCAGCAGCAACGAAGAAATGACGAGAAACAAGCGGAACCTAAAGGCCGCTTTCCAGGTCAACCATGCTATGGCAAGAGTTCGTTGCATCGCGGGTTAGGCCAAGCCGGAGTGTGATCGAATCATTGCCCCGGAGGTTTGTTCAACAAGGAGGAAAGTTTTTCATTAGCCTGGTCCAGATCAACCCGCTTTTGGACGGGCTCTGGAACAGGTGCCGACGGGGACGGGTTGGGTGACGCCAGGGCCGCCAACTTCTTGTCGTCCACCCCTGCCGCGGGCCCAGGTTGAGAAACGGTCGCCGGCGGCTCGGGTTCCGCGGCGGCTTGCGTGAGCCGTTCGAGGATTTTGTCTCCGCTCCTGGAGGATTCACCCGCGCGCAAATAAGGGGCAACCTGAGCTCCGGAAGTCGCGCCGGAGGTTTCCGCCGCCGCCCGGCGCGCCCGCTGAACCACCTCTAAAAAGTAGCTCTCCAGGTTCTGCGTAGGCGTGTCCACCCGCACTTTATCTTCCGAAACGTCCTGCCGGATCAAGGCCAATACCCGTTCCATGGTGGCGCGAGGCAACGCCGGAGAGGTAATGCGAATCGCATCCGGTTTGGCCAGCAGTTCGGCCAGGGTGCCCATGGCTTGGATCCGGCCCCCGTAATAAATCACCACCCGATCACACACGTCTTCCACATCGGAAAGCAGGTGACTGCTCAGGATCACGGTTTTTCCGCGCCGAGCCAGGGCGATTATGAGGTCTTTGACCTCCCGGCAACCGATTGGATCAAGGCCCGACGTGGGCTCGTCCAGGATGATCAACTCAGGATCGTTGATCAGCGCCTGAGCCAGGCCGATGCGCCGTTGCATACCCTTGGAAAACTCCCCCACCGACCGAAGATGGACCTGGCTTAAACCTACCATTTCCAGCAATTGTTCGGCACGATTGCCCCGCTCAGCCTTGGGCAGGTGAAACAAGTTACCGAAGAACTCCAGCGTCTCACGCGAATTCAAGTACCGGTAAAGGTAAGATTCTTCGGGCAAATAACCGATCTTCGACTTGGTCGCGACATGGCGCGGAGACTTTCCAAAGACCTCGATGTGCCCTTTCGTCGGGTGCAGCAAACCGAGCAGCAGTTTGACTGTGGTGGACTTCCCCGAACCGTTCGGACCCAGCAACCCAAACACCTCGCCCCGGCGCACTTCGAAATCCACGTTATCGACCGCCCGGGCTTTGGGACGTCCCCAGAAATCTTTGAATATTTTGGTCAGCCCGCGCACCTTGACCACCGCCTCGTGGTTGCCTGCGAGCTGCGGTTTCGTGCTCATTTGTTCGGTGATCGTCATAGTCGATGGCGTGGGCAAAGGACTTAAGCCGTGGCCAGACTCGGCTTCGCGCCCGGTGAAAGGGCGTTAGCCGATGGTTTTGAGCCGCCGCCTTCCGGCGCGTAATGCTCGAGTTCCTCCCCCTTGCGCACCAAGCGGGCGCTGTTGAAGACAACGATGAGCGAGCCACCGGTATGCATGGCAGCCGCCAGCACGGGGTTAACGTAGCCCAAGGCGGAGAAGGTCATGCCTCCGATGATGAACGCCAACCCGAACATGAAGTTCTGATTGATGACGCTGCGGGTGCTCTGCGAAAGCTTAATCAGGAACGGAAGCCGGCGCAGATCGTTGTTCATAAGCGCAATCGTAGCGCTATGAATCGCCACCTCGCTGCCCGCCGCGCCCATCGCAATACCGATATCGCCCGCAGCCAAAGCCGGCGCGTCGTTCACACCATCGCCCA
>JBBQYD010000073.1:0-14854 GCA_038209025.1 Verrucomicrobiota bacterium
GATCACTTCCATCGTGGTGGCACCCAGGGAAATCATGACTGCCCACTTAAACCCGCGCCGGGAGCCTTCATTGATGATCGTCATGGCGATCGGCCCCACCGGAATGGATAGCAGGAAGCCGCTGGCGATGCCGGTAATGCCAGCCAGAACGATGGATTGAAGTTCCTCCATGGTGGTTCTCTGATTCAGCCGGGCCCCGCGGGGCCCGCCGTGTCCTCGTCCTCGTCCTCATCCTCGAGGTCTCGCCGCAGCGTTCTTGAGATCCGCGGACGAACGAAACCGTAAAGCAGGTAGGCGGTGAACAAGCCCGGCAGCACGTAAAAGAGAATCACCTCACGAAACACCATGACAAAGCCCACGCAAAGCGCCGCCACGATGGCTTTCGTGAAGGTGCTGGTGGACCGCAGGCCCAACCCCTTGAAAGTCGGATACTTCACGGTGCTCACCATCATCGCCGAAAGAAACAGCAGGACAATGACGAGCAGGTATTTCCAGTTGCCCAGGCTCCGTTCCTTCTCGTTGAGCTGAATGATGAGCAGGGTTAGCGAAGCAACCAAACCGGCCGCCGAGGGAATGGGAAACCCGAGGAATTCCTTGCCTCCCCCGGTGCCGCTCTGGGTGGCCAGGCAGTTGAAACGCGCCAGGCGGAAGGCCCCGCAAATCAGGTAAATGGAGGCGATGAACCAGCCCAGTTCGGGACGGCCCACAAACACGTCCCGCAGCACCACGCGATGCACCAGGAACGCGGGCGCCGCCCCAAAGGAGATCAAGTCCGCCAGCGAGTCAAACTCGCGCCCAAACGGGCTTTCCACACCGCCCATCCGCGCGACGCGCCCATCGAACAGGTCAAAAATGCAGGCCAGCAGGATGAACCCCAGCGCCAGGTTGATTTGGTGGTAGTTGTCGTGCGTCAAGTCGGCTTCGACGATTTTCGTCAACGCCACAAACCCGCAAAAGAGGTTTCCGGCCGTAAGCAGGTTGGGCAGGAAATAAATCTTGAGCTTCGGTTCCCGGTCGGGCGTCGTGTTCTGAAGGTTTTCCGCCATGACGCGCCTCGCTTATTCCGGGCTGGTAAACTCCGCGACCACGGTTTCTCCTCCCACCACCCGGTCCCCTACTTTGACCTTTATCCTGGCGTGGGCGGGAAGATAAACATCCGCCCGCGAGCCGAACTGGATCAGGCCGATCCGATCACCGCGGGCGGCCTCATCCCCTTGCTGCACAAAAGGCACAATCCGGCGGGCGAGCACGCCGGCGATCAGGCGCACGCCCACCGTCAAGCGGGGGTCCTGCAGATCCTGGAAACCCAGCAGCACGTTTTCATTGTGCTGGGCGGACTCGGTGCGGAGCGCGTTGAGGAACTGGCCCGTGCTGTATTTGTAAAAGGCGATTCTGCCGGAGATGGGGGCGTTTTGCACATGCACATTGATCACCGAAAGGAAAATGGAAATTCGCTGGCATTCTCCGCCCATGAACAGTGGCTCATTCACCGTATCCACCACATCCACCTTGCCATGCGCCGGAGCCACAACCAGGCGGCTGCCCTCAGGAACGCGGGCCTGCGGATCGCGGAAGAAATACAGGGTGAAAATGGCGAACAACACCCACAGGACGATCAGGAAAGGAGTCACCGCCACCACAAAACCGCCAAAAAGTGTGGCCACAATGCCCGTCGCCAGGATCAGCCCCACGAGGATCAGTGAGAACAGGATCAGCCTGTAGGCCGCCTTCCGGGCTTTCCCAAAATGTTTCATCGTCCCCAACTTAGAGTCTAAAGCCGCTGGATACAAGCTTGTCTGAAGGACATTTGGGTGGCACTTATAAGACCATGAACATGAATCGCCGCCACTTCCTCAAGGCTTCCGCCTCCGCCGCGTTCGCTCTGGGCGCTGTTCCCCTGCTCGGACAGGATGCCAGGCGCTATCGCACCGCGATCATCGGCACCGGTTGGTGGGGCATGAATATTCTTGGTGAAGCCATGGCCTCCGGCAGATGCCCGGTGGCCGCCATGTGCGATGTGGATGAGCGACTGCTCAACCCCGCCTGGGAGAAGGTCAACAAGCTGACCGGCGCCGAACCCAAGCGATACCGCGACTACCGGGAAATGCTGGATAAGGAGAAACCGGAGATTTGCATCGTGGCCACTCCCGATCATTGGCATCCGCTGCAGACGATTGCGGCCGTCCAGGCCGGCGCCCACGTTTATGTGGAAAAACCCATCAGCCACACCATTTTGGAAGGCAAAGCCATGGTGCAAGCCGCCCGCCAATCCGGCCGGGTCGTCCAGGTCGGCACCCATCGGCGCGTGTCCCCCCACAACGTTTCAGGCCGTGACTTTCTGCGCGCCGGCAAAGCCGGCAAAATTGGGATGATCCGCGCGTTTGTGCATTACGGCGGCGGGCCGGAAACGCCGCTGCCGAACACCGAACCGCCCAAGGACCTGAACTGGGATATGTGGTGCGGCCCCGCCCCGCTGCGACCGTTCAACGGGGCGGCTGATCTTTCGAATCCCTGGCGCGGGGCGATCCACCCGCGCGGATTCCGCAACTACCTCGATTATGCCAATGGCACACTCGGGGATTGGGGCGTGCATTGGCTGGATCAAATCCTCTGGATCATGGAGCAAAAGTGGCCCACTAAGATTTCGTCCTTCGGTGGCCGGCCCATCAGGGGCAAGCCGGTGCTGACCCCGACCCACCAAAGCAGCGACGCCCCGGACCACCAGGTTGCCAGCTTTGAGTTCGACGGGTTCACGGTGGCCTGGGAGCACCGGCAGTTCGCCGGCAATAACGCGGAGAAAGGCGAGAGCGTGGGCTGCTATTTCTATGGCACCGAGGGCACGTTCCACATGGGCTGGCAAAAAGGCTGGACGTTCTATCCAAGTGACAGCCGGAAAGAGGTGCTCCACCAGGAACCTTCCCTGAACAATCCGGATCAGCAGAATATCAAGGGGCTGTGGACGGACTTCCTGGAGTGCATCGAACAGCAGCGCCGCCCGGTAAGCGATATTGAGGAAATACATTACTCCACAAATGTGAGTCTCCTGGGGATGTTGTCCTACAAGCTCGGGCGCAGCATTGCGTGGGATGGGCGCAAGGAAGAAGTGCCGGGCGATGCCGAAGCCAACCGCCTGCTCAAACGCGAATACCGCAAAGGTTGGGAATATCCAACGGTGTGACGCCGGCCAGGCCGGGCGGCAGGCAGGCCATCCCCGCGCCCGCTTGAGCCGCACCCTTTAAACCAAATGGACGGACCAGGCGCGGGAACTTTGGCTCTCGCGGGCGGGCGGGCTACCAGTATTCCTCGGCATGAATGGTCCCGGGGTGCTTGCCGTGCCCCGCCTCGAATCCGCGAGCTTGCAGCCAGGCCTTGACCGCGCCAACCATATCCGGGTTGCCGCACAAGAAGACTTCCGTTCGCGCCGGCTCAAGGGCCACCCCCGATTCCTTCTCCACCAACCCCTGCTCCAGCAAGGCCTGAATCCGCCCGACATGCCCATGAAAATGGCCGTCCTGCTCCGGCCGCGTGATCGTGGGAATGTACGTGAGGTTGGGCCGCAACCGCGCAAGGCTCTCCAGTTCTCCGCGGTACCCGAGATCCCAGCTATAGCGGGCGCCGTGCAAGACCACAAAACGCCGTTTTGATTCGGCGATCAGCATGGTCCGCAGCATGGAAATGTACGGCGCCAAACCCGTTCCCGTGGCCACCAGCACGACATCTTTTTCAGCCGGCACACGGTCCAGCGTGAATACCCCGCTGCCTTTCGGGCCGAGGAACAGCCGCCCACCGTGCTTCAAGGCAAACAGGCGTGGCGTCAGTTGGCCGCTGGTTACGAGCGTCAGGTAAAACTCCAGGTAACGCCGTTCAACGCTCGACGAAGCGATGCTGTAAGCCCGGCGAATCAGCTTTTCGGGAGCCAGCACCGCTGGTTCAGGCCCCACCTCCGGCACGCACGGCTCGCTGCCCAACAGCCCCAGCACCGCAAACTGCCCGGGAATGAAATCAAACAGCGGTCCGTCAGGCTTGACCCGCAGGATCAGGAGCTGCGGATGGATCGTTTCCCGTCCGGTGACGGTCGCGTTATAAGGTTTGGTGGCGCTCAGTTCCATAAATCTGTGCTGGGAAGATTGCCCAACTCCCTCCGGTTGGCTAGCGCGGAGACGAATACGCTCCCAGGCAAACCCAACCTGCTTTCCGGAGTGACATTTGATCCGCGGAACTTACCTTGCCGCGCATGAGATCATGCGGCGAGGTTTTCAGGTGCTGGCTGTTAGGCGGTCTTCTCGTTTCGCTGGGGACGGCGCAAGGCGCCGAACCCGGGGAGTTCCGTGCCGCCCGTTCGGTTCACCTGGGTTATCCCGGGCCGGAAGGCCTGGTCTTTTACAACGAAATGGTTGTGGAGAAATCGGTCAACGGTTCTTACTTCATGGCTTGCGGTTGGAATACCGGCTATTTCGGCATTCAGCAGCTTGGCGGTCCGGAGGACAAAGTGGTGATCTTTTCGGTGTGGGACCCGACCAAGGGAGATGATCCCGGCGTGGTCAAAACCGAGGACCGCGTGGAAATGTTGTTTGAAGGCGAAGGCGTGCGGATCAAACGCTTTGGCGGCGAAGGCACCGGCGGCCAATGCCTGTGGAAACACCCCTGGCAGCCCGGCGAGACGAACCGGTTCATCATCGCCGCGAAGCTGGAGGGTCCGAAAACCTCCTACACCGCCTGGTTTGGCTCGGCCAATGGCTGGAAGAAACTGGCCACTTTCCGCACCCGGACTCAGGGGCGGCCCCTGAGCGGCTATTATTCTTTCGTTGAGGACTTTCGCCGGGATTACAAGAGCGTTCACGACGTGCGTCGCGCCCGCTACGGCAACGGCTGGGTACAGACAACCAAAGCTGAATGGGTGCCGCTGAACAAGGCGCGCTTCACCGCCTCCGGCGCGGAGTGGGAATCAAAAGTGAACATTGATGCGGGCATTGCCGCCGGTTGGTTCTACCTCGCCACGGGCGGAACCACCGCGATGACCCGCGAACTGCGAAGCACGATGGAGCTGCCGCCGGAGTCCGCCAAACCCGGCAACCTGCTGGACACGTTGCCGCCGGAGATTTTTCGGAAATAAACCCCGGTTCCGCGGGAGTTCCAGCCCGCCGGCAGGGTCAGCGCGGTGGCTGCCCGGGGCTGGCTTAGCGTTTCGGGCGCAACCGCGGCCGGTTATTGTCCCATTCCAACTCCACCGCCGCCAGGCGCCAGGTCCGGCCCCGGTCATCGTTCCCCTGGAAGAACAGGTAACTGCGCCCGTCGGTGTCCTGAAAAAATCCCGGGTGCCCACTCTCACTGCTGTTCCATTCGCCCGGCGCGCCATTCGCCAGCAGCGGTTCGTCCGCCAGCCGTTGCCATTTCACTCCATCGGCGCTGGCGGCCACCCCGATCTGTTGCGGGTCATTGTTATACCCGCCCGCGTAAAACATCACCAGGGTGTCGCCGCGCCGGGCGACGCACGGGGCCTCAAGGCACCGTTTCTCCCAGGGCAGCTCCGGACGCAGAAGCGGCCCATCGCAAACCTGGCGCCAGGCCGAACGGCCGAAATCGGAGGTGATCGGAGCCGACGCCACGCCCAGCATTTGGGTCTGCCCGCCAGGGTCGCGCGTCGCGAAATAGAGGAGCAGTTCGTCGCGGAATGGAACCACCTCGGCATCAATCGCGCGCCCATTATTCCAGGCGCCGGTTGGCCGGAAAACCGGGTTGGAGGCATCGCGCTTAAAATGGATGCCGTCCGCCGAAACAGCGTGGCAGATGGCATCCTTCGGGCCATTCCCATACGTCTGGTAGAATAGATGCACCTGGCCATTGAGCACGCGGGCACCCGCCGCGCAAAGCCCGTTGCGCTCGCATTCCTGCTCAGGCAACAGCTCGGCCACCTTTTTCCAATTCACCAGGTTGGTGCTTTCCGCGATGCCGATCGACCAGCCGCGCGGAGCATTGGTGGGGGCCAGTTCTTTGGCGAATGGCGGCAGCGAAAAATACAGCAGGCAGCGGTTCTGAAACCGCACCACACTGGGATCTTTGGCAAAAGGCCGGCCCAGGCGCGTTTCATCCCCCCAGCGAAAAAGTTCGGCCCCGGCATTCCCGCACAACGTCAGACCCAGGAGCCCAACCAGACAAAGGCTCCGCGGCAGACCCGCGCCGCGGCCCCGATGAGCGCGCGCCAGAATATTTGGAACTGGGCAGTTCATGGACAAGGTCATAATACGGACAACGGGGAGTGTCGAGGCATTCCTTAAACTCCGGTCTTCCGTCGCCGCGGCCCCGTGGCGGGCGGGAATTTTTGTTTGCTTTTGGCCCATACCCGGAGCAGGCTCAGTGTGATGACCACGGCAGCCGCAGTTCTGAGGATCAGCGCGGGGCTGAAGCCACGGTTGGCAGGCCCAACCTATCCGCCTCGGCCGCCGAGCGTCTCTCCCGTCGCCCTGACCGAGTTGATGCTGGGCTGCTGCCGGAGATCGTCCAGGGGGCTGGGGACACCCTGGCCGCCTTGCTGGAGCACGTCGGGCCGGAAAGACCGCTCATTGCGGAGATGATTTGGCGCGCCTCCTCGCAGGTGAGCACCGGCGGCACTCTGGAAATACCAATTGAGACCGTCTTTCCAAAGGTCGGGCTGCCGCGCCAACCCGCGCCGCTCCACGTCGTCCATATAGGCCCGGGCACTGGGCACGCTGACACTGATGCCCTTGAAGGCGCAGTACTCCAGGCAGCCCCTCACGGCCATGGCCTAGACCGTTTGGACCGCCGGACTTAGCTGCGTCCGGTGCAGTGCTTCCTGCCAGTTGCTGAAGATGATCTCAGGCACCCTGGGGAAGGGCAGCCCGGAGGAGGGTTTACGCGCATAGGGTTCAATCATGACTTGAGGTTTACCAGTTGCGCGCGAGCTGCGCCAACCTCAAGTTAAAACAGATTTCGGTCCAGGTTAAATACCTCTTGACATCTAAATCCCTTAGCGTCATGCTGGGATTATGAAGAAAATTGCACCTGGAAAAGTTTGCGGACCCTGGCCCTCCGCGACTTTAGGTGAACTCCCACGTTAGGCCACTTCCATGCCTCCATCTCTCAAAGCCACGGTTGCTGAACGCCTTTACTGGAGCTATGCCAACCTCGCTATGGCAGAGATGGCTGTTCACAACCGCGATCCGAAGTATTCCCGGAAGCACTTTATGATTCGAGCGCGGCTATACTCTGGCCTGACCAAGGGCACTATGTCGCCGAGGTCATTGATGCGCGACCAGCGAATCCGAATGAAGCTGGCTCAGGAGTGCGTGTATTGCGGCGAGACCGAGTTTCTCGCGATTGACCATATCGTTCCTACCAATCGAGGCGGAGCCGACACCGGCGATAACGCCGTCTGGGCGTGTCGCAAGTGCAACTCCTCAAAATCCGACAGAGACCTTTTTGCGTGGTGGTTCGAGTATCGGACTGGCTTTCCCCCTCTTTTCGTGGTGAGAGTCTATCTGAAGCAGGCGATAGCGTATTGTATTGCCCATCAGCTCATGGAGCTTCTGTGGGCGGATGTTGTGCAGCACCCGTTTTCCTTTCCTCATATTCCCACAAGCTATCCTGAGCCAGAGACGCTTACATTCTCGCCAACCCATGCTCGAACAGCAACCAACGTGGCCTGACAAAATCGGTCGAGCGAACCGCCGCCCCGCTTCTCCGTTCGACGCCGGGCGGCAGTTCGGTGGTGCCCTGCGCGCTCCACCGTCCCTGTCGGCGGCGGTCGCTCACCTCTGGCGACTACACACTTTACGACTATGCGCATCGTCCTCTTTCTCCTCTGCGTGTTGGCGTTTCTAGCTGGCGGCGGCATTCTCGCCGCAGCACAGAGCGCCATTCACGAAATCGAGGCATTTATTCTTTTCCTCATCAGTGCGGTGCTTCTTGTCGGAGCTTCAGTTGTCGGGGCCATCAACACCGCACGCAAGAAGATTGAGGCTTTGGTTCAGATTCCGGTTGATGTCAGGAAAGCCGCTCCACCAGCGCAGCCAGCTCCTCCTCCTCAGCCAGTCGCACCCGCGCCACCAGCTTCACGCCTATATTTCTTCACGGCGGATGGCAAGGACTTAGGACCACATTCCTTGGACGAGATGCGTCGGTTTCGCAAGTCAGGCAAGCTGACAGACGAGACTTTGGTGATTCGACAAGGTGACGCCGATTGGCAGCCTGCGACCATGTTTCCAGAGATTTGTTTTGAGAGATGACACCGTCGCCTAACAATCATGCGGTGCAGCGAACGGGAGCCAGTCGATTCGCTCAGAGACAAATCAAACGTCATCGGCGGCTGGCTCCCGTCGCTGACGTTTACGTTAAGCGAGAAGCCTGGAACGGGAATGGACAGAATCATCCAGTTGATACAGACCGTACACTCGGAGGTGAGCGCGTTGGCTTGGTTAGCGCTGGGAATCCTTTTGCCAGGTTGCATCATCATGGGCCTGATCGCTTTTATATGGATTCGTCGCGGAGGCTTGTCTGCTCGGAGCACGCAGGAGTTTTTCGCGGAACAGAAGCAGATCGCCCGCTGGCTTAAGGATGCAGATTTATGAAAGCACCTCGGCTTAACAACGCGCCTGCACTTAACCGCCGCCCTCGGTTTCCGCTCGGCGGTTTACCGAAGTTTGTATATCTTGTTTGCGCTCCACCTCCCTTCTCAGCGGCGGTAGGTGAGGCGCAGCGTTGGGCATCAACACAGGACTAGAACGATGACCGCACGTCGCAAACCTCTGAAGTTCCGTCTCATCGAGATCAGCGCGTTCGACGCGAGGCGTGGCTATAAGCGATGTACCCTTCCGGGGGCAGGCTATACGCCACCCGCTGATCCCCTATCCCCGTTTCAACCGGTACCAGTTACCGCCGATTTCTGGAGAAATCGATCCGGCAGACTTGTTGTTCGATTCTCCAGTAACCAACCTTATGTGTTTCATTTTGAGGCATCGCTCGCCAATGGCAAGCCAGTTCCTGAAGAAGACATTGAGGAATTCGCCGAGTATGTTGCGGCGGTGCTTTATGACTGGGGCGGGGCAGATGACCCTCCAGACCCGGAATTCAGCTTTGAAACCTGATGCCCAACCCTGAAGGGTGTATTGCTGCGGAGCGCAGCGGAGCCAGCAAATACGCCCCTAGTTGAACCAGCCCGGATCAGCCCGCGATGGAGAGTCGCGGGCTGTATGACACTTGTGTTTGAGCGGTGAGCTCTTTTGGAGGGAGGTTGAAACGCAAAGGCGCCTGAGAACTGTGGACGCTCAGACGTTCCGCGGCCGGGAAGATGTTTTCGGAGGGGGTCATCAGCCAACGATAAGCCCCGGGCTGTATTATTGCCGCGCCCTGCTTGCATTTCGACGTCCCTGGTCTCGCGTCGCGCAGGCCGTGCGTTCGGCGTCTGCGAGCGAAGCGGGCCAAACTGAAGTCCTTTCGGGCCGATCATGCTATTGCCCGGGGCAAGGTTGGCTCCGGTGCCCCGTGCGGCCGCAGACCGGCGCTGGATCGATCGCCGAAAGATCGGCGGTTACGCAAGGTCGAAGCGATCCAGGTTCATCACCTTGTTCCAGGCCGCGACGAAATCGTGGACGAACTTCTTCTCCGCGTCGGAGCTCCCATAGACTTCCACCAGTGCGCGGAGTTGGGAGTCTGAACCGAAGACAAGATCGACACGCGTGCCGATCCACTTTACCGCGCCCGTCTTGCGATCGAGTCCTTCAAACACGTCTGCGTCTTTCGAGACGGGCTTCCACTCCGTGCCCATGTCGAGCAGGTTCACGAAGAAGTCGTTGGTCAGCGCCTCCGGGCGCTGGGTGAAGACTCCGTGCGGCGTCGCTCCGAAGTTGGTCTTCAAGACGCGCATGCCGCCGATGAGCACCGTCATTTCGGGCGCGGTCAGGGTCAGCAATTGCGCCTTGTCGATCAGGAGCGCTTCGGCCGGAATGGTGTATTTGCCTTTGAGGAAATCTCGGAAGCCGTCCGCGATGGGTTCGAGCACGGCAAAGGAGGCGGCATCCGTTTGCTCCTGAGAGGCGTCCATGCGACCCGGCGTGAACGGGACCGTGACCGTATGACCGGCGTTCTTCGCCGCTTGCTCAATTCCCGCGCAACCGGCCAGAACGATCACGTCGGCCAGCGATACCTTCTTGCCGCCGGATTGCGCGGCGTTGAAAGCACTCTGGATGCCCTCGAGCGTCTTGAGCACCTTGGCGAGCTGGGGTGGCTGGTTGACTGGCCAATCCTTCTGCGGGGCCAGACGAATACGCGCACCGTTCGCGCCGCCGCGCTTGTCGGAACCTCGGAATGTGGACGCCGAGGCCCAGGCGGTCGAAACCAGCTCCGAGACAGCCAGACCGGAGGCCAGGATCCGGCTCTTCAGCGAGCCGATGTCCTGCGCCTCAATCAATTTGTGATTCACCGCCGGAATGGGGTCCTGCCAAATGAGCTCTTCGGCGGGAACCTCCGGCCCGAGATACCGCGCGCGCGGACCCATGTCGCGATGCGTCAACTTGAACCAGGCCCGGGCAAACGCGTCCGCGAACTGATCCGGATTTTCCATGAAACGCCGGGAAATCTTTTCGTAAGCAGGGTCGAACCGCAGGGCGAGGTCCGTGGTGAGCATGGCAGGGGCGATTCGCTTCGAAGCGTCATGGGCATGCGGCACGGTGCCGGCGCCGGCCCCGTTCTTCGGCGTCCACTGGTGCGCGCCGGCCGGGCTCTTGGTCAGTTCCCATTCGTAGCCGAAGAGGTTCCAGAAGAAGTTGGTGCTCCACTTCGTGGGCGTGGTGGTCCAGGTGACTTCCAGGCCGCTGGTGATCGCATCACCGCCTTTGCCGGTGCCGAAGCTGCTCTTCCAGCCCAGGCACTGCGCTTCAAGGCCGGCGGCTTCCGGCTCAGGCCCCACATGGGTCGCAGGCCCGGCCCCGTGGGTCTTGCCGAAGGTGTGGCCGCCGGCGATCAGCGCGACCGTCTCCTCGTCGTTCATCGCCATGCGGGCGAAGGTCTCGCGGATATCGCGCGCCGCGGCGACCGGATCGGGGTTCCCGTTCGGGCCTTCCGGGTTGACGTAAATCAGCCCCATCTGGACGGCGGCCAGCGGGTTCTCGAGTTCCCGCTCGCCGGAATAGCGTTTGTCAGCCAGCCAGGTCGTCTCGGCGCCCCAATAGACGTCCTGATCCGGCTCCCAGGCGTCCTCACGCCCGCCGCCGAAACCGAATGTCTTGAAGCCCATCGTTTCCAGGGCAACGTTGCCCGTAAGGATCATCAGGTCGGCCCACGAAATCTTCCGGCCATACTTCTGCTTGACCGGCCAAAGGAGCCTGCGCGCCTTGTCCAGGCTGACGTTGTCCGGCCAACTGTTAAGCGGTGCGAACCGCTGCTGGCCTCGGCCGCCGCCGCCGCGACCGTCACCGGTGCGGTAGGTGCCGGCGCTGTGCCACGCCATGCGAACGAACAACGGTCCGTAGTGGCCGAAGTCGGCCGGCCACCAGTCCTGCGAGTCAGTCATCAGCGCCGCGAGATCTTTCTTCACAGCCGCCAGGTCGAGACTCTTGAACGCTTCCGCGTAGTTGAACTCCTCGCCCATTGGATCAGACTTGGAGGAATGCTGGCGCAGGAGCTCGATCTTCAACTGGTTCGGCCACCAGTTTTGGTTCGACGTGCCGCCGCCGGCACCGTGGTGGAATGGGCATTGGGCTTCATTTGACATAGGTTTTCTCCATTAAGCGGTTAAGGTGAATTCGGGGGACGAGTTGTGAGGGTTCGCGCCGAGTGCGTAGTCGGAAACGGGGGTTCCCCCCGTGGTGGTCAGTTGTGTCTGGTTCATGACCCAACTCCTGTCAACTTCGGCTTCGTTTTGGGTTGCGGCGTGCGGAGCCGCGCGGCGGCTTTGTGGCCGGCCCCAAGCGCCGGGGCCTTGGGCCGGCACCGGGCGCAGCGGCCCCGAAAGTGAACGTGGTAAGCTTCGATTTGAAAGTCGTGGGGGCTCACCTCGGGCCAGGGGATTTGGTTGAGGCGTGGGTCTTCCACGTCGATAATCCGGCCGCAGTCCAGACAGACGAGGTGGTGGTGCTGCTGAACCTTCGGATCAAAGCGGGCGGACGACCCGGGGTGACAAATCCGCGCGACGAGGCCGAGGGCGGCGAAGGTCCCTAGAATCCGATGGACCGTCATGCGGGAGATTTGGGGCAGCTCGCCACAAACGGCCTGGTAAACCTGCTCCGCTGTGGGATGGTCGGTGCGGTCGAGGATGGTTTCAAAGACGGCCTGGCGCTGGGTCGTGACCGGCAGGCCGCTGTTGCGATGGGCGGCGATGAAACGGTCGATCCGTTGCTGTTTTTCCTGCGGACTCATCTTCGTAGATAGATATATTCACCAGATGATACTTATATGCAAATGACATTTTTCGAGCTGAGCCAGGAGGCTCGGAAAGGATGGTCATT
Organism: Verrucomicrobiota bacterium; assembly: GCA_038209025.1. Lineage (GTDB taxonomy): Bacteria > Verrucomicrobiota > Verrucomicrobiia > Limisphaerales > UBA8199 > JBBQYD01. Next base: position 12,459 of record JBBQYD010000073.1, read on the forward strand.
CCGGGAAATCGCAACGCCCCGGGATGATGCAGGTGGTTCTTCGCGGATGCTGGAGGAGCAGCCAGCCGGCCGGTATCACGTGGTTGAGCGCTGGACCTCATCATTGGATAGCGACCAGCAACACTTGGGTGAATGCGTCGCCTGCGGCCGCGCATTCTCTTGAAGCTTTCGAAGCAGACGATTCCGCAACATGATGATCTGTTTGAGAACCGTGCCGTCATCCGCGTCTTTAGCCGTCCGCACCGCGACCGGACCTTCGCTGGCGAGGGCAAGCACCAGTCTGGCTTCACAGTGCGAACTGGGGAGTGTTGCTCGGCGGTGCTCATGGGTGGCGTGACCAAAGGTGACGATCAGCCATGCAACCGCGATACCGAGCAGCAACGCCATTGAGAGCTTGACCCGGTCGTGCCGGTGAAATTGCAGTTCGGGTAACAGGTCCGCGCACGCAATACACAAGAACGTGCCGGCGCAAAATGCCAGCGCGGCTCCGAGTGCCGCCCCATGTGTGTGGATGAACTCTCCGGCGCCCAGAAAAAACAACAGCGCGCCAACCGGTGTCACCAGGGCGAAGGCGCCAATGACGGCAAACTGCCCACGGCGGGTTGAGCCACCGGCGGCCATCAGAGTGGTGATGGCCATTGCGCCAAACGGTTTATGGAGTATGACCGCCAGCGCCGTTCCCAATCCCAGCGCGCTGCCGTGTCCATGTTCGGCCGAGGCAACCGCCGCGGCCAGCGCCACCCCGTCAAACACCGAATGCAACGAGAGCCCCAACGCGACCCCGACCCAGTTCAATTTTCGGGCAGACCGCTCGGCCAGTGAGTGCGCGTGGCCGCAAGGTTCAACCGGGCTGCCCTCGGCGACGTCATGGTGATGAAAGGGCAGGAACCGCTGGAGAAAGAACATCACCAGGAATCCGCCCAGCAGCCACACCGCCCCTTGCTGGGCGGAATTGAGTTCATGACTGGCGTGCGGCAGCAAGCCCAAGAGCGAGAGACCCAGCATTAAACCGGCGACGAAACTGATGGCGGCTTGCAGGCGCCCGTGAGTCAGTTTGAACAGTGTTGGCAACGCACCTCCCGCCAAGGCCGCGACCAAGGCCAGGGCGCAGTAACAAACCAGCACGAATGTCGGTGAAGAGAGAATGGAGTTCATGGCGATAAAGCAGGTTGGGGTTGCAGGGAGGGCCCGTGATCCGTTGGGGAATGAACCAGGCCACTTTTTACCGGCACGACCTCGGCCGGAGCACGGTCGTGCGGCTCAAGTTCTTCACCCAGCCGCATCAGGCGAAAGCTGTTTGACACCACGAGCATCGAACCGGAGACCTGAAAAACTGCCGCGACGATGGGGCTGATGAAGTTCATCGCTCCCAAGGCCATGCCGCCTACCACGAAGGCGAGGCCGAGCAGAGAACGAGTCTCCGATTGCGGCCAGCAACGGAAGGAGTCTCCGTTTCATGGTCTCCGAGGCGCGTCGCTTCTTGGGGATGGCGCTTCTGAAAATGGGAGTGGGTTGGTCGAGGACCGGTTTACGAGTGGGGATGGACGTGGTCATGATCGTGATGGTGGCCGTGTTGGGCGCAGCCCTCTGGGGCGCTCGTTAACTCTCCGTTCAAATAGGCGGTTACCAACTGTTCCACCGGCGCATCTGTCATGCCGGCGCGGACTTCAATGCCTTGCTGGGCGAATAGATCTAGCGCGCGTCGGCCAATACCGCCCACGATGATGACGTTCGCGCCCTGCTCGCGCAGCCAGCGGGGGAAAAGCCCTGGCGCGTGCGGGGGCGGCGTGACCGGGCGGATGGTGGCAATCTTGCGTTGCTCCAAGTCTGCTTGCACCAGCGTGAACTCGCGGCAGCCGCCAAAATGTCCGTGTAGTCGGCCTTCGATTGTGGGAATTGCGATGGTAATCATGTGTGTCTCTTAGTATTTGTCGGATCAGGCGGCGCAATCGCCGCGAGAATCTCTTGGTTGCATCCTTTGAATCGTCTGGTTTTCCAGCCCTTGCGCCGCACCAGGCGGACGAAGTCGGCCAGCCCATTTTTCAGGCGGGGATGTGTTCCGCCTTCAGACCGGTGAATCCGGTCGAAAATATGAAAGCCCCGCGGCGAGAGATCACTCACCACGAGTTTCCCGCAAGGTTTCAATACTCGCAGCATTTCCCTCAGGACGCGTTGCGGATGTTGAAGATGGTGGAAGGTGTTCACACTAACGACAGCGTCGAAGCTGGCGTTGGCCCAGGGGAGATTCTCTGCGTCATGAACGACGAAACGAATCTGGCGCGGCACACCGGTCCGGCGAAGGTGGAGTTTCGCCGCGCGTTGTTGCCCTGCGTCAACGTCAAGCGTGGTGATGGGTGTCGCGTGCTTGGCGAGCGCAGCGAGGAAACGGCCTTTCC
>JBBQYD010000074.1:0-14606 GCA_038209025.1 Verrucomicrobiota bacterium
CATGACGAACGTTCTCTCAAACCAGGCCGGTCTTACGGCGGCGGCGCGCACCAATCAGTTGCTTGATATCCGCCCCCCGGTGGCCATCCCCACCGGTTGGGAATTCCTGTGGTACATCCTGGGCATCTTGCTGCTGGCGAGCCTGGCCTTCGCGGCGTGGCGCTGGTGGAAAGCCCGCCGAAAGCCGGCGGCAACGATGATTCAAGTGCCCCCGCATGTTCGGGCTCGGCAACGGCTCCTGGAGGCGCTCGCCTGGATCGATCGCCCGCGCGAATTCTGCATCCTGGTGTCCGATACCATCCGGCTTTACCTGGAGGAACGTTTCGAATTCCACGCCCCGGAGCGGACAACCGAGGAGTTTCTGCGCGAACTGGGCGGCACTTCACTGCTCCTGCCGGATCAGAAACAGAGTCTCGGACATTTTCTTGAACGTTGTGACCTGGTCAAATTTGCCCGTTACGAGCCGGGGGAACCGGAACTGCGCGACCTGCACACCGCGGCGGTGCGCCTGGTGGACGAGACAGAACCGCCACCCCCGCGGGCTCCCGGGTCAACCATTGCCCCACCGCCACCAGGCCTCCTCAAAGCCGAAGCATGACATTTGGGCATCCATATTTCCTCCTGCTCCTGTTGCTGCTGCCGGTGGCCGCCTGGTTGAAAGGCCGCACGGGCGAACCCCCGGCCTTTGTCTATTCTTCCACTCAACTCGTACGTGGCATTTTGAGTCTCTCCCGGGCGCGTTCCGGTGGCTTTGCCTGGGCGCTGCGCTGGCTGGCCCTGGCCTGCCTGATCACCGCGCTGGCTCAGCCACGATTCACGCGCAGCGAAACCCGGGTGACCGCCAGCGGCGTCGATATCGTGGTCGCGTTTGACCTTTCCGGCAGCATGATTTCCGAGGATTTCGAGCTCCGCGGCAAGCGCGTGAACCGCTTTGACATGGCCCGTCACGTCCTTCGAGGCTTTGTGGAAAAGCGCCCCAATGACCGCATCGGTTTGGTGGTCTTCGCCACCCAGGCTTTCATCGCCGCCCCGCTGACCCTGGATCACGACTTTCTCGAACAAAATCTTGAGCGCCTGAAAATCGGGCTCGTGGACCAGAACCGTACCGCGATCGGCTCGGGTTTAGCCACCGCCGTCAATCGTCTTCGCGAGGTGCGGTCCAAAAGCAAAATCGTCATCCTGATGACCGACGGACAGAGTAACTCCGGGAAGATCGCGCCGCTCACCGCGGCCGAGGCAGCCCAGGCTTTGGGCATCAAGGTTTATACCATCGGCGTTGGCACCCAGGGCGAAGCCCCCATGCCTTACGGTCGGCACCCGTTTACCGGCGAGACCATGTATCGCATGGTGAAGGTGGACATTGACGAGGCAACGCTCCAAAAAATCGCGGAAAACACCGGTGGAAAATACTACCGCGCTGATAATGCCGAGCGTTTCCAGGCTATCTACGCAGAAATTGACCGCCTGGAAAAAACGGAGCAGGAAGTCAAAAAATACGCGCACCATCGGGAGTTGTTTCATTGGCTGATCATCCCCGGCATCGGCCTCCTCCTGCTCGAATTGGTGCTGCGCAACACACTTTGGAGGCGACTGCCATGAGATTTGAGCATCCGCTCATCCTTTGGGTTCTGCTGATCATTCCACCCGCGATGGTCGTTTTCTTCTGGTGGTCCATGCGCCAGCGCCAGCTTCTGCTCGCGAAGTTCATCCAGGGGCGCTTGCTGCCCGGGCTCCTGTCTGGTGTCTCGCCGCGCCGTCGGCAACTGCGCGCCTCGCTGCTGATCACCGCCGTCAGCCTGCTCATTGTCGCCCTGGCGCGTCCGCAATGGGGCTTCACCTGGGAAGAGGTCCGGCAGCGGGGACTCGATATTGTGGCCGCCATCGACACCTCCAAGAGCATGCTTGCGGAGGATATCTCACCCAACCGACTGCAGCGCGCCAAACTGGCCGCCCTTGACCTCATGCAAGCTGCCAGAACCGATCGTCTGGGATTGGTCGCCTTTGCCGGTGTGGCGTTCCTCCAGTGTCCCCTCACGATCGATGACGGCGCCTTTCGCCAGAGCCTAAACGCTTTGGATGTAAACATCATGCCGCAAGGGGGAACCGCCCTCGCCGAGGCCATCCGCGAGGCGATCACGGCCTTCAAAGAGGACAACAATTACAAGGTCCTGGTCCTGTTTACCGACGGCGAGGACCATGATTCCGGCGCTGTTGAAGCCGCCCGGCAGGCGGCTGGAAAAGGGTTGCGCATCTTTACCGTCGGCATCGGCTCGCCCGAAGGCGAGGTGCTGCGCATCCGCGATGCCAGCGGGCGCACTGACTATGTTCGAGACGAGCAGGGTAACGCGGTCAAATCGCGGCTTAACGAAAAGTTGTTGCAGGACATTGCCGCGGCAGCCCAGGGCTTTTATCTGCCGCTCGAAGGCGCGCACACCATCGAGACGCTCTATGCGAAAGGGCTGGCGCCTTTGCCTCGTTCCGAAGGCAGGGAGAAATTGGTAAAGCGCTATCACGAGCGTTATCATTGGCCGCTTGCCGCCGCCCTCCTGCTCCTGCTGGCAGAAATCCTCACTCCGGAGCGCGCCCGCGACCGCCGGGAGAGGAAACCGGTGGTCACCCCCGGCAAAGCCGCCGCCTTGCTGCTGGCCTCCCTGGCGCTCGCTCCGTTCGCCAGCCTGGCCTCGCCTTCCAGCGCCTTGCGCGAATACAACTCCGGCAATTACGACGCCGCCCTCCAGGAATTTCAGGCGCTTCAGAAAAAACAGGCGGATCCCCGGCTGAACTTTAATGCGGGAACTGCGGCGTATCGGGACGGCCAACTGGAGGAGGCCGCCCGCCAGTTCGGCCAGGCGCTCGCCGGCCAGGACCTCCAACTTCAGGAGAAGGCCTATTTCAATCGCGGCAACACCCAATATTACCTCGGGGAAGCCGCCCCGGAGCCCCAGCAAAAAACCAAAGCCTGGGAACAAGCCATGAAGGATTTTGAAAGCTCCCTCAAGCTCAACCCGCAGGCCAGTGATGCCAAATTCAACCATGAATTCGTAAAAAAACGGCTCGAAGAACTTAAACAACAGCAGCAAAATCAATCAAACGATAAGCAGGACCAGCAGCAGAAAAATCAGGACCAGAAATCCCAGAACAATAGTCAGCAGCAGCAACAACAACAGCAGGACCAAAAGCAGCAGTCAGAAAAAGAGCAGCAGGCCAGTCAGCCTCAGCAATCTCAAGACCAGCGGCAACAGCAGCAGCCAAAGCCTTCCGAGGACCAGCAGCAAGCCCAGCAGTCCCCTGCTCCGCAACCAGGCGAAAAGCCGCCCGAGCAGAAGAATCAGCAGGAAGCCGCAACTGCGAAGGAGTCTGAGGAGGAATCGCCGGAGGAAAAGGCCCAGGCCCAGGCCGAAGGCAAGATGACCAAGGAGGAGGCCCGTCGCTTGCTGGATGCGCAGAAGAGCGATGAACACCTGCTGCCGATGCCCGTCGAAAAGAAATCCGAAAGTTCCAAAGGCCCCACCCGCGATTGGTGATCACTTCCCAGTCCGCGACCGCTTCCTTTAGGAACCAGCGCCGCTCGGTCCGCACGGAATATGCCCCCATCGATGGCTGGGCGTCTCACTGCGCCGAATGGGGTACACACCCGTTGCGAATCTACCGCCTTCCACGTAAAGTTTTTCCAACCTATGGATGTCCTTTTCGCAGCAGGGCTGGCGTCGCCATGGAATATCGCCTTCGTGTTGGGATTGCTAATCCTGGCTGTGGTCCTTTTTTCCTGGGAACTGCTGCCCGTCGATATCGTGACCCTCTTGTTGCTGATCGCGCTCATCGGGACCGGCATTCTGGATACTCGGGAGGCTTTCAACGGATTCAGCGCAGATATTATCATCATTCTCGCCTCGATTTTCGTTTTATGTGGCGCGCTGCAGGATACCGGAGTGGTGGATGCCGCCGGAGCTCACTTGGCAAAGATCGCCGGGCAGAATGAGACCCGGATCCTGATCGTGATCATGCTGGTAGCCGCCGCCATGTCAGCCTTCATCAACAACACCACCGTCGTGGCCATGTTCGTGGGCCCGACCGTTGGATTGGCCAGGAAAGCGAAGATCAGTCCTTCGCGGATCCTGCTGCCACTGGCTTACGCCTCAATTCTCGGGGGCACTTGCACCTTGATCGGCACCTCCACCAATGTCGCGGTGAGCGGCTACATCGAACGCGCTCATCTCAAACCGATCGGGCTGTTCGAAATCACCCCGATAGGCCTCATCCTGGTCGGGGTCGGCGTGGTTTACTTGCTGCTCGTCGGCAGATACTTCCTGCCTAAAAAACTGGAACCCAGCCTCATCGAGGGCGATGCCGTCCGCAACTATCTCAGCGAGATCATTGTCATCAAAGATTCCCCGATGATCGGCCAAACGGTTTTCCGGTCCGATTTCGCCAAACTGGGGTTTCGTATCCTTAAGGTACGCCGCGGCGCCGATGTGTTTGCGCCGGGGCCTCGAACCCTCTTCGCAGAGGGAGACATCCTGTTGGTGGTAGCCAGCCTGGATCGCTTGATGAAAGTCAAGTCCGCCGAAGGAATCGAGATCAAAGCGGACTGGAAGATGGGCGATTTGAAACTCCCCGATGAAGACACCAACATCGCCGAGGCCGTGGTAACCCCGCACTCACTCCTGGTGGGGCGCACGCTAAAAGAAGCGAATTACCGTCAACAGTCGGGTTTGACCGTGCTCGGCATTTATCGACGCGGCCGTTCGTTAAACGACAAAATCGGCTCGATCCGCCTGGAGGTCGGTGATCTGCTCTTGGTGCAGGGCGAGAAAGATAGCCTCGTCGCCATGCAACGGCAGCGCCAGTTGGCTGTGCTCTCAGAACTGCCGATCGCCGCTCCCCGACGGAACCGGGGCACCTACGCCGTGCTTCTGTTCGGAACCGCATTGGCGTTGAACCTGTTCGGAGTCGTGTCTCTGGCCGTTGGCCTGCTGGCAGCTGCCGTGCTCTGCGTCGCAACTCGGTGCATTTCCGTGGACCGGGCGTATCAGATGATTGATTGGCGATTGCTCATTCTGATCGGCGGAATGACCGCTTTCGGCGCCGCCATGGATAAAACCGGTGCAGACGAACTGCTCGCCCGGTGGATCGTGTCCGGGCTCAAACCCATTGGAGTCATGGCCGTCCTGGCGGGCTTTTTCGTCGTGACAATCCTGCTCACCCAGCCCATGTCCAACGCGGCGGCCGCCCTGGTCGTCCTGCCGGTCGCCCTGGAGGCGGCACGGGTGATGGGTGTAAACGAACGCACCTTCGCCATCGCCATCATGCTTGCCGCCTCAGTCTCGTTTATCACGCCTTTCGAACCGGCGTGTATCCTCGTGTATGGGCCGGGCCGCTATCGCTTCCTGGATTTCGTGAAAACCGGTGGTCTCTTAACGCTGATTCTGGCGATCATCGTCCTGTTCGCACTCCCCATGCTCTGGCCGCTTCACAAATAACCCCGTTCACAACTCCATCCGACGCGACGTCGGTTCGCCCGGGATTTCCCGGGCAACACTGGCATTGCGAGCGCGGCCTTCCGCCCAGTTCCGCAGCCGATTGATTTGCTCGTCCATGGTCTTGGCGAGGGGAACGGTCTGGGCGAGAGCAACGAGGATGTGCGGGGTGGTAAGTTCGCCGCCAGCGTAAAAGGCGTCGTAGAGCGCGCTGTTGATGGACTCCTCGATTTCGGCTCCGCTGAAATCCCGGCTGCCGTCGGCCAGCGCCTCCGAATCGAACTTCGAGACGTCCCGGCCGCGCTTTCTAATGTGGATCTTAAAAATCTCGACCCGCTCGGCGCGGCTGGGAAGGTCCACAAAGAAAATCTCGTCGAGACGTCCTTTGCGCAGGAGTTCGGGGGGTAGCTGGGAGATGTCGTTGGCGGTGGCAACCACGAAGACCGGGGCGACTTTTTCAGAAAGCCAGGTTAGAAACGTGCCAAACACCCGGGCCGTGGTGCCTCCGTCGGTGGCGCCGGAGCCCTGGGAACCGGCAAAGGCTTTGTCAATTTCATCAACCCAGAGAATCGCCGGGGCGACGGACTCGGCCACCGCAATGGCACGGCGGACGTTTTCCTCGCTGGAACCAACGAGGCTGCCGAACATCCGGCCCATGTCAAAGCGCAGGAGAGGCAGTTGCCAGTGGTTGGCGACAGCTTTGGCGCAGAGGCTTTTGCCGCAACCCTGAACACCGAGCATGAGGATGCCGCGTGGCGATGGCAGCCCGAAAGCTCGGGCATCGTCGGAAAACGCGGCGGCGCGTTTCTCCAGCCAATCCTTGAGGATGGGCATGCCCCCGACGTTATCGAAGCGCTCGGTGGTGGCGTAATACTCAAGCAAACCGCTTTTGCGGATGATTTGCTGCTTCTCGGCAAAGACCTCGTTGACGTCATCACCGCTAAGGCGCTCGTCTTTGACAATGATTTTGGCGAAGACGTTTTCGGCCTCGCCAAGGGTGAGGCCGAGGGCAGCCTGGAGAAGCCGTTCACGGCCTTTGTCATCCAGATCAATGACAACTTGCTTGAACTGTTTTACATCCTCGATAATGCGGTCGAGCAGTTGGTTCAGATCCTCCTTGGTGGGGAGTGGGTAGTTAAGGACGGTGATTTCCTTCTCCAACTCCGTGGGAATTTCCATCACCGGTGAAACCAGGATGATCGTCTTGAAGGAGTTTTTCAGGTGGAGCGCGATCTCCTTGAGTTTGCGGATGACGGCGAAATTATTGCGTGTGAGGAAGGGATGAAAGTCCTTAAAGATGAACAGGGAAGGTTCGACCAACTCAATCACCTGGTCCAGCGCCATGAGGGGGTCTTTGGTGGCGGCATTGCGGCCTTTTTGGGATTGGATGGACGTGCCGGCGGGAACGATCCCGGTGCTGTAGCTCCATTCGAAGACTTTCTTCTGACGCTTCTTGGCTATATCCAGGAGAAGCTGCTGCACCCGCATCTCTTCGCTGGTAATGATGTAAAGGATGGGGTAGCGGGCCCGAATCAGGGTCTCGATGTCAGTCTGGAAGCTCATAACCAGGTTGGCAGGATTGTGGTTGAGGGTGGGGATGGCAGCCCATTGCCGGGGAACGAGCACCGGGAGTGGTGCCCGCGTGCATGGCGGTTTGCAACAGCGCGTCCATTTCAGGAGTCAGGTTATGGACGAGGACGCGTCCGTCAAACAGGATCAGCAACTCGGTGCCGACGGTCAGGATGGAATTGACCGGCTTGGCGGGGTTTTCACTGGTTACGGCAAAAGAGTCGGTCGGCGCGCTATTCACTATCAGTTAGACCGGGGGACCGGAGAAACGTCACGTCGGGCGAATCTATCGAGGGTGTTGGCGGTTTGGAGTGAACCAGCTTCGGCGTGGAAGCCGGCTCGGTTAAGATCTGGATCAAAGAGCCGCCCGGTCCGAAGACCGGGCCGGCAGATTCCGGTTCGAACCCGCAGTTTGAGCGGGCCGACCCGGTGGTGACCAGGATCAGGTCCTCCTGGCGGTTTTCTCGACCTTGCGTTCAACCTTGCCCAAGGCCCGTTGAGCCCGGCCAACAGCCGCCTCAGCCTTGCCTTTGGCCTGCAAACCCAGGTTCCCGGTGGCTTTTCCGGTGACTTCTTTCACGCGTCCTTTGACCTGGCGGACAGTTCCTTTTACTTGGTCTGCCGTACTGGTTCTTACTTTCATAATATGAAGTAGTTTCGCACTTAACCGGGCTAATGGAATGGGGAGAAACCCTTGACGATTAACAGCGACATCCTGAAGCGGTTGCGTTCATTCGCACAATCGCCAGGTTCATCGCATAAGCGGACCAGCTAACTAAACGCGTGCGCCAGCATTAGATATTTTTTTCGCACGTCGCAGTGTATGACAGCATCGCTAATGTATCATACTCCACGACGGATTCCTTGCCGGTGTAGCGGGACCAACTGCTTGAAACTCGGGTCAGGTCATTCAGGTGGGAAAGGTAAAAGGAGTTCGGCGGTGCAAAGCGATCGCCGAGCTAAGTGTCCGCCTCAGGATACATCGGGCTTGGTCAGACAACCAGGTTCAGCCCAAATTCCTGAGCGATTCGCCCGGCGGTCTCAGCTTCCTGATCGGCGACATAGCGTCGCAGTTCGGTCCGCCGTTTTTCATTGGGGGCAGGCCAAAAACCGGTGCGCAAGTTGACTTTGGCGCCGGGAAGATGGTTGGCGATCCAATCGGCCACTGGGCGCCAGCAGCATTCAACGTGGCCGGGCATGACCAGATGACGGATGATGAGTTCAGCCTGGCTCCCGGCCCAAACCAGGTTTTCGCGAACGGGGGCAAGGTAGTTAGGATAACCGGCAAGACGGGCGGCGCACTCGTCGTTGCCGAATTTGTAATCGACAACCCAGTAGTTAAATAAGCCTTGCAGCAAGGCCCGGGCCTGGGCGGAACCGTGGCCGCTGGTTTTCCAGATGAGCGCCGCCTCTTCAGGCAAGTGTGAAACCAGTTCCAGGGCGGTGTGCAGGTGGATGGTAGGCTCGCCGCCCAGGATCATGATGGTGCGGGCACCTTGGCCCAGGGCGCGCCGGGCGGCCCTCGCGATTTCTTCGGGAACAAAGAGCCGTCCGCCCGTGACGCTCCAGCTTTGCTGGCGGGTTATACAAAAAGCGCAGCGAAGGTCGCATCCGCCAAGGGCGATGGAAAAAGTGGGAGAGAGTTCCGACTCGTCGGAGACTTCAGTTTGAGCGGAGAAGTAGCGGGTTTCTGTGCGCGCTTGGCAGGGGCCGGTCTGGCCCTGGGTGCGATCGACGCCGCAGTGGTGGGCGCAGAAGTGGCAGTTGGCCAGGCCGCCGCGAGCCAGTTCGGCACGGTGCATGGCAAGGCGGGAACGGTTCGACAGCGGGATGTGGACAGCGGACACCGCGACTGGGCTCAACCGGGGCATGGGGTTTTCAGGGGCCGAGAATGCGTTTCCACCATGGGAGCGGCGGGGGAATGGGAGTGTCCTTCAGCGACTGCTCGAGGCGGTCCGAAACCTGGGGTGGGACAAGGTTCTGCCGGGCGTCATGACGCAGCAGTTCTTCCACGCTCGCGAACTCAAGTTCGGCCTGGGTATGGCTGGCCTGTTGCGCCGCCTGTTGCTCGGTCTCCTGCTTTTGCTGCTGACTTTTTAGTTCATGCTTCTTCATGCGGACCCTCAGGAAAATTGTTGAAAGTGGACAGCAAAGGCCTTGCGGGCGCGATGCAGTTTCCCGCGGACGGCGTCGGGCGACTGATCGGTCAGCGCGGCAATTTGCTGGTAGGTTAGCTCCTGGTCGGCAATGAGGAGGAGCAGCAGGCGGTATTCGTCCGGGAGGGCGTCGAGGGTTTTCTGGATGCGCTGGCCAAGTTCTTTGGATTCGAGGGCGCGCAAGGGGCTGTCGGCCTGGCTGGGGGTGCTCTCCCAAATGGCATCGTCGGCATTGGTAACGAGGTGGCGTTGATTCCAGGATTGTTGGAGGTTTCGGCAATGGTTGATGGCGATGCGGTAGAGCCAGGTGCGGGGTGAGGAGTCCCCGCGGAACCTGTCATAGCTGCGAAAGGCGCGGAGGAAGACATCGTGGGTGGCGTCTTCGGCGCGGTGGGGATCGCTGAGCAGGCGCAGGGCGAGGTAATAGATGGCCTGGCTGTGCTCAGCGTACAGGTCCGCGAAGTCCGGGTGCCCCGTTTGGAGCGCGGAGAGCTCGGGATGCTGTTCGGTTGCCAGCGGATCGCTCACGGCTGTGTTCACTGATGATTAGACCGGGAGACCGGGAAAAAGTCACGCTCGTTCGAAGGCCGGCCGGCCGGGCCAGGAAAACCGCAGGAAAAGCGGCGCGACTCGGGGTTCAAGAATTCTCTGGATTTTGCGCCAGGATGGGTCCAGCATCGCGGCATACGCTGTGACCGGGCCGGGAAGTTTAGCTCACCTCACTGTGGCTCCGGGACAGCAAACGATATGCGAAAAGAAATCACTCGCCGAACGTTTGTAAAAGACGCCGTCCTGACTTCCTCTGCAATGGCCCTGATGCCGATGGCCGCGCGCGCCCAGGCAACGGATCCCCCGAAGCCCGACACCGCTCTTCCCAAGGGGCGGATCGGAAAGCTTGAGGTCAGCCGCCTGATCCTGGGAGGCAACCTGCTGACCCATTACACGCACAGCCGTGATCTGAAATACGTATATACCCTGGCAGCGAAGTATAATACCGACGAAAAGATCATGGAGACGCTGGCGTTGGCGGAGGCGAAAGGGATCAACACGGTTTCCATGCACAACCCGCCTCATCCGATGTCGGTGCTGCGGCGTTACCGGAAGGAACGGGGCGGCAAAATCCAGTGGATCATCTGTCCCACCGCCCCGGTGGAAGCGGACATGATAAGGTACCGCGAGCACCTCGAGGAACTGATGAAGGACGGGTGCGAAGCCATTTACCTGTGGGGTGTCCATAGCGACTCGCTCGTCGCGCAGGGCAAGCATGATCTGGTCGCCAAAGCGGTCGCATGCGCGAAAGAGTTTGGCGTGCCTTCGGGCGTCGGAGCGCACTCTCTGGAAGTCATCAAGGCCTGCGAACAGCACGGGGTGAATGCGGATTTCTACATCAAGACATTCCATCACCACAGCTATCCGACGGCGCCCAAGAAGGATGAGATCGAGAAACCATACGCGGAGTTCCCCGGCTACTGGTGCAGCAACCCGGAGGAAACGGCCGAGGTCATGAAAGGAGTCAAAAAGCCCTGGATCGCGTTCAAAACGATGGCCGCTGGAGCGATCCCGCCGCAAAACGCCTTCCGCTACGCCTTTATGCACGGGGCCGACTTCGCGCTTGCCGGGATGTTTGATTTTGAGATTGAAGATGACGTGCGCCACGCGACCGAGGCGATCAGCCGGCACCAGGAGCGGGCGCGACTGTGGCACGGCACACAGAAAGGACAGGTATGATACGCTGCCTTGCCACCGCCCTCCTGGGGCTCTCGCTTTTGAACGGCCTCGCGGCGGAAAAGCCCGCCCGGTTTTCCGCCTTCTTCCCGTTTTGCATCGACTGGCACGACAGCAAGAAGCGGGGTTTTGAAGAACAGGCGGTGATGCTCAAAGAGTTGGGCTACACCGGCGTCGGCCACATCTGGCTGGACAAGTTGCCGGAACGCATTCAATCCCTGGACAAGGCGGGTTTGAAGCTCTACCAGGTGACAATCACGGTCAACCTCGCACCCGGCAAAGAAGCCTATGACGCGCGGCTGAAGGATTACATGCCGCTGGTAAAGGACCGCAACGTCCAGTTCCTGCTGCTCATAAACGGGCTCAAGCCGTCGGACCCGGCTGGGGATGAACGGGCGGTGCAGGTGGTCCAGGAACTGGCCGACCTTGCCAAACCGGCCGGCGCGGAGATGTTGCTCTATCCGCATACCGACCTCTGGCTGGAGCAGATTGAGGATTGCGTGCGGCTGGCGCGGAAAGTGGACCGGCCGAACGTCGGGGTGATGTTTAATCTTTGCCACTGGTTGCGCGTGAGCAAGGACCGTGATTATGAGCGGCGATTGAAGGCGGCCATGCCCTACCTGCGAGCCGTCTCCATCAATGGAGCCGATGAGCGGGACGAGCAAAAGGGTTGGGCGCGATACATCCAACCGCTGGGGCGAGGGTCATTCGACACCTGCAAGTTGCTCGAGTGCCTCTCTGCCTTGGGCTATCGCGGGCCGGTGGGACTGCAATGCTACGGGATCACGGGTGACGTGCGGGAACACCTTGAGGAGTCGCTCAAAGCGTGGCGGACCTGCCTGGACCGCCCGCCGGTGGCCAGCCAAAAGTGACGCGCAAAGGCGCGGAGCAAGACCGGACGGCAGCGGCTCACTTCCTGGGAACGAAAGGTTTCAACGTCCGGAAATTACCGGAGCAGATCCTGGCCCGCTCCCCGTTTTGCGGGGTGATGATGTATTGATAATCTCCTTGGATCGACACTTGGGGCACTCCAGCTTTACCTGTGGCTGGGCGATATCGTTTGACTACCAGCGCTGAGCCCAGGGAATGCGAGTTCTGTTTGGTGTAGATGTAATCGAGGCGCCTGATCTCGGTCCCCAGGCTGTTGGTGATGGCCACTCGATCAAAGGCTTCACCGAAGTAGAAACCCAGAAGGGTGTCAGCAACCTGGCCGGTGGCGGCGTCGACGATGTCCATCGTGTCGCCGAGGCCGCCCTGAACATGGTAGACGAGCGCAAGCCCTTTGGCGTCAGCCAACCCGGCGGCCTGCGCCGCCTCTTGCAGGAGGGTGCGATCGGTCACAATTTTGAACACGACCTTCCCCGAATCGTTAGTAAAGGACGCGGTGCCGCGCAGGGAGACGACAAACATATCCTGAGCGGCGGCGGTAAACGCGGCCAGACTGAGTGCGCAGAGCGCGACTGGCGCTAGCAGAAACTTCATAGTGACTGTTAGAACAGACGCTCAGGATAGGCTATGGGGTGCGTTCCTCCAAACGGCGCGCCGCAAACCGTAACCGGCGAGGCGTTGGATCGCGTAAGCCCCGGAGGTATCGCAGTTATGAACTGCGGCCCCCCCCCACCGGCTGCCCGGAACGCCTTCGACTGGCCGGTCTGTTCTCAGGCCGCGGCCACCGGCATCCCGATTTCCGCGCTCAAACGAGTTGCAGCCTCAGGGTTCACCCACCGCACCAGGGCCAGGAAATTGAGCAGCGTGGGACTATCGGCTTTGGCGCGGAACAGGTTCTTCAGGCTGTTCAGGATCTTATGATACGTGGCCGCATATTTCTCGTGCATCAACCGTGAGATGTAAGTTTCCATGACGGGCCGCGAAATCGGATCCGTCCTGCCATCCCCCAGGTAGGGCAATTGACAAAACACCCGGATCAGGGACATGGGGTCAACCTCCGTGAGCACAATCCAGCTCTGCCGGATTTCGTCTCCGTCATATTTCGCCCGGAGCCGATCCCGGAAGGCCGCGGCGATGCTGCCGGGATCCTGGTGGTGGATGAAGAGGTCTTTGATGCGGTTCCAGGCCTGCTGCCGTTCGATGTCAGGCGGCAGTGCCGCGTCGGCTTTGGTCTCTTCCAGTCCCTGAATGCCCAGCGCCGCACCAATCGCCCTGGCCAACGCTACGGAATCGTTGCGAAGCAATCGATCCGTATGCATCAGCGCCCGCAGCACGGGCTTCTGCATGGTGGCGTCAATCAACTGAATGGCGGACTGCAGCTCCTCGACTTTTGGCGACGATTTGGCGGGCACCATCGCTTTGATGAACTCAGGCACGGTTTCATCGAGGTCAGATGCCTTGGGCGCACGCAGGCGCAGGACATACTTCAGTACCGTTCCGGCTCCGCCACCCTTCCCGACGTTATTGATGACCATCTGCCGGTGATCGGGATTGATGATGTAAGCCAGCAGTTTCTCCGCCCGCTCAACCAATTTCGGCTCGAGCTTGTCTGAGGCACCGCCCAGCACCAACTGTTCAATTGCGGTCGGCAACCGCTGGGCAAACACCACATCGATGGCCTCGGTGTTTTGATTGTCGTAAAAATGGAGCAGATCGATGATATAGGAGAGGGTCTGGAAGGCGATATGTTGAGCCCGGGCGGTTTCCGATGCGGACCGGCTCGTGCGGACCTGCCCATACAGCTTCTGCAACGCATCGCGTTGCTCAGGAGAAAGCCCCGCTGCCTGCGGCAGCAACTCCGGAAATTCGCGGCGGAAGGCCAGCACAATCTCGTCCGGCTTGGGGTGCGGATTCAGCTTGGGATCGGTGGTCATGTCGCAAAAGAGGGACAGGGCGCCCTCGCCGAACTCGCGCGCCACCCGCTCGCGGGGAAGCTGGCCCTTGACATAGCACCGGCGGGCGCGAACCGCCGCTGGTTTGTAGAACAACTCCGGATCCTTCACCAGGACCTGCAGCATCTCCGTTTCCAACGGGACCCCGGACGCCAACAACTCTTCCACCATGGGTTTGACAGCGGCCCGCAGCTCGGCCTTGGCATGCTCCAGCGTCCGGATCAGGTCCGGTTGCTCCATGGGGGCATCGGTGCCGCCCTTTATGATGGCGGCCAGGAAATGATTAACATTGTTGTTGTGCTCAACCAGCCGGGATACCAGCACGCCAATGTCATTAATCGGCAGCTTGCTGATCAGGGTCGTCAGCAAAACCACGAGTTCGCTGTGGGACTTCTGCCGATGGGCAATGACTGTCTCCAGCAGCGTCCGCAAGGCCTTGTTCTCCTGTTCCAACGCCCCGCGCGCCGCTTCCAGCTCTTTGACTTTTAACATTAGCTCATTCCAACCGTGCTGGATATCGTCCACAGATGCGGTTGAAACTGATTCGGTAGCACTCTCTGTCATTCAATCTCTATTTTGTCCCTTTACAGAATCTTTTCCATTTCTTTTTTTACGCGCGTGACCAGGGGACAGGCCCGGGAACACGAGGAGCCCGTAAGATTTATGACTTCAGCATCCAACAGGATTCAGCTTCAACACCCTCCCCGATCGCCGGAGGCCACGAAGCCGCTGGAAACCCAGCAGCGCCAGAAACGCCCCTCCAAAACACCAAAGATTGGAGGTGACATCCGGGGTAACTACTATCGGCCAGACGAGGAGAAGGTGAATTTGGCATTGAC
>JBBQYD010000075.1:0-14561 GCA_038209025.1 Verrucomicrobiota bacterium
AATTAGACTGCGACACTCGTTTTGCAGGCGATCAGGCGGCAAAGCAGCTCGAAGCAGCGTCGCCAGAACGCCGCCCGGCCTTCCAGACTCGGTTTTCACTGGCGCCTTCCTCCGGGTTGGTCCCGCTCCCAAAGCCCGGCCTGCCGGGGCACGTTTTTCCGGCAGGGCCAGTCTTCCTCAGCACGCCTTGAATGCGGGATTAACGGCTGGCCGTCTTAAATCCCGGAATCAGGGCGATCTTCTTGAAGTAGGTCTCCGCCGCCGTCTGCCCGAGCACCTGCGTGACGGATTGCACCGTCTCATCGTGAACCGACTGCAACAAGACCTGTTTTTTCTCTTCCGGTTGTGAGGCGTCAGCCTTGATACTGTCGGCCTGGGCCCTGGCGACATCCGTCATGGCGTAGGCTTTGAGCGCGGTTTCGCGGGACAGGTTGTTCTCGCGGGCAACTCGATGCAGCATTTGCGCGGCCCACTCGCCGCTCATCTCGTATTTGTATTCCGGGTAGCGATCCCCCAGGACGGTTGCGAGTTGTGCGTTCATCTCCTTCTTGGCGGCGTCGCGCTTTTCCTGATCGGCCTTGCTGGTGATTCCCATGCCCTCAATGCCAAACTGATCATCCACTTGCTTGCGCAGCTTGAAAACCTCCCGGAACTCCGGCTCGGAGAGCTCTAAATCACCCATCTGCATTCGCATGACCATCGCCGTTTGCGACATACGGAGGTCATACTCGACCTTTTCCTCCGGCGTTAGCAATTTGACCAGTTCCGTCTCCTTTTCCGTCTGAACCGTGCGCATCGCCGTCGTGTCACCCTGGGTGGCTTTCTTCATTGTGCCCATCAATTTCCCGGCAAATCTCTCCTCCAACTCTTTGATCTGGGTCTGTTTATCCGACGGCAGGAAATCGAGCATGGATTCATACAGATTCGCGGCTGTCATGCCGCTCTCCACTTCCTTGGGAGCCTCGCTGCCGAGCAGATCCTGGAGCAGGTCGCGCTTTTCCTTCCCCAGCGCGTGCTGTTTAGCGATGGTTTCTTCGCTCAATAGATTCCCAAGCGGATTCCCCCCTTTCCAATACTGGAATTGATTGGTCGTGCCGCGCTCCGCCTTTGCGCGAGCGGTAAATAACTTTTTAACATCGGCCACGATGATGTCGCGAATCGTCTCTTCGGGGCAGCCGACCGCCCGCAGATTCGCAATATACTGGCGGTAATCAGAGGATTCCACCCGCCGCCAATCGAAGGTGGCCGCGTTGGTCACAGTTCCCCCCTCGACAACCGTTGGGGCGGCCTGCACCCGGTGGGGTGCGGCAGAGTTTGTAATCACCGTAAAACCCGCAAGCTCCGGTGCATCAGGCAGTTGCTTAAACACGTAGGCGACCGCTGCCGCCAGGATGACGTTCGCCACCAGCGAACCCATTAGGAAACACTTGCTATTCATACCAGATCCATTTCGTAATTCATTTGACTGCAAAACCGCCACCATGCTCCCAGTAACTTTCAATTCGACCGTGCTTTCGCCCTGGTATCACGCGGAAAAGAACGTTTCTTTTACCGGAGAACCAAGTCCATTGACTTTGCCTCCATTTAGTGGCCTGGCTGCGATCTGCCAAACCTTGGGGCTGATCACCGGCGCCGCGCTGAGTACGGGCGGGCGCGCAATTTCCAATCAGTTTAGTGAAAGCGAGCCGAGCTTCATTGTTGCGAGAGCACCTCCAGCAGATAACGCAGCTCGTCCTGAATCTGCGTGATGTTCTCCACAGTCTGCGCAATCTCGGCCTTGACCACTTCGCGGAAGCGCTTGCGCAAACGGTGAATCGCGACCTTGGCCGCGCGCAACGGAGCAGGGTGGTGCAGCAATCGGTGTTCACTCAAGCGCTGGATGGCCTCTCTGCCAGCGAGGTCACTACTACCACGCTCAATGTGAACTGGGATATGGGTCTTGGATCAGCCGTGCCAGGTGCCCGGCTGTCTTCTCAATCGGTTCTCTTCCGGGCCCAGCGCGGGGCTAGCCTTCGCCAAGTTCCACGTTCCAGTACGCGAGGTCGATGAAGTGCTTCCAGCTATCGTGGTGATGGAGTGAGATGTTGATCTGCACAAACGGACGCCACTTGGGTCGTTTGGGTTTGCGAATGAGATGCATGCCCGCTTCGCCCGGGGTGCGATTGGCCTTGAGGGTGTTGCACTCGATGCAGGAGCACACGATGTTCTCCCAGGTGGTCACCCCGCCCCGGTCACGAGGAAACACGTGATCCAGGTTCAGGTCTTTGCGGTCAAAAGACTTTCCACAATACTGGCAGGTGTTTTTGTCGCGCTCGAAGATATTATGACGGGTGAACTTCACCTCTTTTTTGGGCAGGTGATCGTACACGAGCAGCAGAATCACCCGGGGCACGCGGATGCGAAAGGAGATGGTGCGCACTGATTCCGGGTGGGGTTCCCGTTGGGATAAATGGTGCCACTCGGTGAAGTTGAAAGTCTGGAAGGAGCCATCCTGGCGATCAAGCACAGCATACGCGTGACCCTGAAAAAGGAGCGTCAGCGCTCGCCGGGCCGTACAAACATTAACCGCCTGCCAGAGGCGGTTCAACACCAGCACATGTTGGTTCAGTGTGGCAGTCATAAAACCTGTTCCAACTTGGCCAAGACTACACACCCGGCCGCGGTATGTCAATTAGTGGGCGTGCATCCGCCACCTCGCGTTCGGTCCGCAACCGCAGTTGTCCGCAAGCGGCGTCAATGGCGTGCCCTTTTTCTCGCCGGAGAGTTGCGGTGACCTTGAGATTCTCCAACGAGGCCAAGAACGATTCCTGAACCTGCTCGCTGGGGCGTTCCCAGGGCAGCCCATCCACTTTGTTGTACGGAATGAGGTTGACCTTGGCATGCCAGCGGCGGGCCAGGTTGGCCAGAGGTTTGACCTGTTCAAGGCCGTCATTCAAACCGGCGATCAGGATGTATTCCAAGGTGATCATCCGGCCCTTTTTTTCCTGGTAATAATCGCAGGCGGAAGCCAGCTCCCGGAGTGGGTGCTTGCGGTTGACCGGCATGATCCGGCTGCGCACTTCGTCGGTGGCTCCGTGAAGGGAGACGGCCAGGCGGAATTGCATGGGCTCATCCGCCAGTTGCCGGATTTGCGGGGCCAGGCCGCTCGTCGAGATGGTGATCTTGCGGGCGCCAATCGCGCCGCCCCAGGGCGCATTCAGGATGATCAGCGCCTTCATCAGGTGGTCGTAATTTGCCAACGGTTCCCCCATGCCCATGATCACCAGGTTGCTGATCAGCCGGCTTTCCCCGACGCTCTGTACCGGAGGTTTTCCTTCAGGGGGTTCGTCTCCCATGTGGGAGGCGTTCAGACGCTCCACCGCCAGCACTTGGTCCACAATCTCCTCCACGCCGAGATTCCGCTTCCAGCCGTCCAGTCCGCTGGCACAGAAACGGCAACCGTAGGCGCAGCCGACCTGGGTTGAAACGCAGAGTGTATGCCGGTCACTGGCTTCACCGTATAGCGCCGGGCTGGCGGGAATGAGGACCGATTCAACCATCGCGCCATCGGTCAGCCGCCAAAGAAATTTTTGGGTGGCATCCTGCGCGCCTTGCTTGCGCGCCAAGCCCAGGTTCGTCAGTCCAAAATGGGACTGCAACCGCTCTCGCAATGCCTTTGGCAGGTTGGACATGGCGTCCCAGGACGAGACTCGCTGGCTGTAAACCCACGCCAGCACCTGGTCGACGCGGTAGGCCGGCTGGCCCCAAGTGCCAAACAACTGCTTCAGCTCGTCTTTCGTTTGCGACTTAATATCCATCTCCCTGCACTCTACTCCAGTGGCCGGGGTTGGCGCAATCTGGCCTTCGGGGACAGGGGCGATCGAGGCGTCGGGCAGCGGGCCCGCCGAGCCCCGAGGTTTCCAATTACCAACCTGCGTCACGGCAGGGACGAACGGAGTTCGGCGGTTTCGCCGGTTGATGACTGGCACCGTGATCGGACGAACCAGAGGTTGTCACAACCGGGGTCGAACGTGGCCTGGAATGGCCGTTCGTTAAATCGTACCCCGGCCAGATTCGCCAACCAGCAACCGGGCTTTCTCCTCCGGCAGATCGAGTGCTCGCCAAAAATACCACGCGGCGGTGGTGCGGTGCGGTCGCCCGGCCTCGGCGATTTCAATCAACTCCCGGGGTTTCGGCGGCTCGTTGCGTCCGAACGTGAGCGCGAATCCCTGCTGGACGCCGTAGTCGGTGGCCGGCATCAGCTTTGGCGAGGCAACGCAGCGCAGCGGCGTTCATAAGCGGGTCCAAGCGAGAATGTCTTTACCGTCTCAACCTTTGAAATCAGCCAGTCGCCATCAATCTTGCGCATGGTGAATTTCAGTTCCTGAATGTAATCGTCGCGTTCTCCCGGGACCCGTGCGCGCGCGGTGAGGTTGGCGACGGCTGACAACTTATCGGGCGCCACCACCACTTCGATATCCAGGAACTGGACCACCAGCCCGTTTAAAGCCGAGCGAACCCCCGCAACCGCCTCCAGCACCTCCGCTCGCCCGCTGAACGTGCGTTGCGACCCCCTGGGCGTATCCACCGTGATGGCTACGTCCAGGGTGCAAAATGTGGAAAGCCTCTGGGCGTTGGCCAGCCGCGCCAAGGGCGTTTCGCCGGCGTTGAATGAGGTGGTCTCGGCCACGGTGTTGAGTTGCTTCCGCACCGCCCCCTCCGGGCTGCCGCCGAACAATCGCCAGCCAACAAAACCAAGCACGGCAATGGCGGCTACTAACATCAGTCTTTTCATAAGAGGACTTTGCCCAGGATTCTACGACGTTCCACCACCCCTTTGGTGTGCAATTCGGGAGGCATCGTGCGATTATCGCCCACCATGTAATACTCCCCGAGACCGAGTTGACGCGGGGGCAACTCCCAGTTGCTGGGGTATTTCAAATACGGTTCCGGAACCACGTTGCTGTTGATCATCAGTCTGCCGCCCTTGAACGCGATGCTTTCGCCTGGCAAGCCCACCACACGCTTCATGAACATGATGCTTTTCCCGGAGGTGCGCACGGATACCACATCACCGCGGCGGGGCTCGTGAAACAGGTAAGCCAGGCGGTTGACGAAGTTCAATTTGTGTTCCTGGTAGGTTGGCAGCATGCTGATGCCCTCAACCCGAATCGGGAGCAGAGCCCCATGAAATACCAGCAGCATGACGCTGGCCGTGATGGCTGCCCGCAGCATCGTCCGCTTCGGGTTTCTCCCGATCAACAAGATTTGCACCCACCCCGGGTTCCGCGGGGCCTCCGTCTTTTCGTCCATAATCATCGTTCGCTCAACCAGGGTTCAGGCGCGCCAGGCAAGATCCTGCACCTCACCATGAGCCGGATGCCTTGGATCGATGCATCTCAATTCCAGTCGAATGCTGGTGGGACGCACCTGTGCATGCACCCATCCGGCAGGGTCGCCTTCCCGGAACAGATAGGCCACCGGCGGCAGGTTGATCAAATGAATGCCACTCGTATCCCGCAGAACCTTCCACGTGTGGGTGTGTCCGTAAATGTATGCCTTCACCTGCCGGCGAGGGCGGATCACTTCGTAGAACGGCATCGTGTCCTTCAAACCCATATTTTCCTGCAGCCCGGGATTATGGTGGACCAGCACGATGGCGGGTTTCCGGGGGTGAGCATCGAGGGCTTCCGCGAGCCACCGCAATTGTTCAACACCCAGCAATCCCGGGGTGGAGTTGGTCTGGTCCAGAGAGTCCAAGATGAACCAGTTTGCGTTGGGGCTCGGCACCATCATGGCCTGCCGGTCTCTAACCGGTCGCCTGGCCGCCTTCTCCTGAGTGAACTCAATCCAAAAGCGGTCCCGGTGGTCGTGATTGCCCAGCGCCAGGTGAATCGGATAGCCCGCGGCGCGAAGCGGGCTCAGCAAGCGGGCGAGTTGCCGGTAATCACCCGCCTGGCCGCTGTTATAGGCCAGGTCACCCGCAATCAGGGCTTTGGCGGGGCGCACCGGGAGGGCCAGCATTTCGCGGGTCACGGTTTCCAGATGCTCAGTCATCTTGATCCCGCGCGCCACCCGTTCGCCATCCGCATCAATATGAACATCCGAAAGCAGTGCGAAGGTGTTGGAATCATGCTTGCGGTTCCTGGCAGCGGTTCCGCAGCCGGCCAGGAGCCCGGCCGTGGCCGTCAAGGTGGCGGCCAAAAACCGGCGCCGGGACCATGGTGCTAAATAGATCGGCATATTGCTTAGGTAACCTCACTATCCGGGGATGACAAGTAAATAGCCGGGCACCCTGACGCGGGCGGGATATCGCTGGTGAACCGGGGAGGCGCAAGGGCCGAACTCGGGGTTTTGCATCTGACTTGCAAATGCCTTCCAAAACCGCCAAGCTAGGCTGCCATGAATAACCGAGCGGGTTTAATTGTCCTTATTCTGCTGTGCCTTGGGCTGGGTGCGACTTTGTTGTACGTCCGCAAGCAAGGCGCCGAGGCGCAGCGGGTCCATACGGATCGTGTCGTGACCCTCTCCAACAACTGGATGGAAACCAGCACCAAATTGGAGGACCAAAAGCAGGTCACCACCATGCTCGAAAAGGACCTGGAAAAGCAAAAACAGACGTTTGAGAAGTCTTTGGCTGAACTGACCAACGAGTACAGCCAGACAGCCGCAAATCTCGCCAAAACGGAGGCCTCTTTGAAGTCCGCGCAGGACGAGATCGCCCGGCGGGACCAGCGGATTTCCGAACTGGAAAACCAGAATCAGGCCCTTGACAAGCAGGCGATTGATCTCAGCGCCGCCATTACAAATCTGACGGTGCAAATCTCGGAAACACAGCACAAGCTCGCCACCTCCGAGGGCGACAAGGCTTTTCTGCAGAAGGAGCTGAAACGGTTGATGGTGGAAAAAGCCGATCTGGAGCGTCAGTTTAACGATCTGGCCATTCTCAGGGCGCAGGTTTCGAAACTGAAAGAGGAGCTTTCCATCGCTCGCCGGCTGGATTGGATTCGGCGGGGGCTTTTCTCCAATTCCGACCAGAAAGGCGCGGCCCAGCTCATCAAAGGGCTCAAAACGGAGCGTCCCTCGGCCCCGGGCACGAACTACGATTTGAACGTTGAGCTTAGCACCGACGGCAAGGTCAAGGTGCTCAGCCCTACCAATGCGCCGGTTGCCCCGTAGGGCGGCGTTGAACCCCCAACCATGAATTTTGCCGCCGCCCGTGATTTGGCGGGCGGCAGGCATTCCGGTTTTTGTTATGCCAACTTACGAATACGTTTGCGAGAAATGCGGACACCAGTTTGAGAAGGTTCAATCGATATCAGCCAAGGCGCTGGCGGTGTGTCCCGAAGACCTGTGCAAACAGAAGCGCTGGGGCAAAGGCAAGGTCAAGCGCATGATCGTCGCCGGCTCGGGCTTGATTTTCAAGGGCAGTGGTTTCTACATCACCGATTACCGGAGCGAGAACTACAAGCAAGGAGCCAAGAAGGACTCAACCGCCTCGCCCTCCAGCGGGGATTCCAAAAGCGCGGCTGCCACACCAGCCCCGGCCAAAGCCGAGTCGAAGCCGGCCAGTGGTCCGGCTAAGAAGACCTGAACCACATGAGCCGGGGCTTTCATTTTGGGTGGTTGCTGGCCGCGGGGCTGTTGGCAAACCCGGGTGAGCTGTGGGCCCAAATGCCGGGTGAAGGCACAGTTTCGGCGCGGAGCCATTCGGGGCAGTTCATAGTTCGTGGCCAGAGCGTGCCTTCGCTGCCGATGAGGCTCCTGAACCTGGGCACCAACGGCAATTACGTTTACCTGGAGCCAACCTTGCTCACCGTATCCAGTGAGCGGGTAAAGCAAATGGTCTGGCGGGAACTGGGTGTGAGCGGGGCCTGGCAGGGGAGAATCTACCTCGAACTCGTGCCGAACCGCAGTCCGTTTGACGGCGTGGAAATTGTGGCATCGCGGTTTGCCGATGGCTGGCAGTACCGGGTCCAATTACCAAGCATGATCGAGCGGAGCCGGTACATGCGCGGCTTGGTGCAGGCCATTCTAATGGAACTGGCCAACCGGGGCGCCGGCGAGCGCCTGGCGGAGGTGCCTGCCTGGCTCAGTGAAGGGTTGGCCCAACAACTGGTGGCCTCCGGAGATTCGGAATTGATTATCCCGCCGCCACGGCTAAAGCAGAGTGACAGACCGCCCGCCGTTTTTGTAATGTCCAAACGGGAGAACCCGCTGGTTCAGGCTCACAGTATTCTGGCCAAGAGCGATGCGGCCCTTTCGTTCGAGGACCTGTGCTGGCCTACCTCGGCATCTCTCGACGGCCGGGCAGGGGAGGTTTACCGCAGCAACGCCCAGGTCTTCTTTGCCTCCCTCGCCGGGCTGCGGGAGGGCCGCTCCTCGTTGCGCAACATGTTGGAGTCGCTGCCACGCTTCTACAATTGGCAACTGGCATTTTTTAACGCCTTTCAGGGTTATTTTGCGCGGCCACTGGAGGTGGAAAAATGGTGGGCCCTGCGGCTTTTGCAGTTTACCGGGCGCGACCTGGGCCAGACATGGCCGCGGGACGAGAGCTTGCGTAAATTGGCGGAAGCCTTGCGGGTGCCCGTGAGGGTTTACGAGAGTACCAACAGCCTGCCAACTCGAACTGAATTAACCTTGCAGGAATCGGTCGTTACCCTCGACAGCCAGGAACAGACCCGGATCGTGTCGGGAAAACTGCGGGAACTGGAGCTGGTGAATCTTCGAATTGCGCCGGAGCTGGCGTTCCTGGTGGATGAATACCGGATCGCTTTGCAGGGATATCTCCAGGAACGTCCCCTGGGCCGGACGGCCCCAAAATCTGCGCCCGCCAAGCCGGCGCTGCGCCGGTCGGCGAAGAACCTCTCCGCCAAATTGGATCTCCTGGACCAGCGCCTTGCCCAGGAAACGGCCTCCACACCCGCCGCGCCGGAAGTCGATTCGCGGGCGGCCAAGCCAGCCCGCTTCTGAAGCGGAAGGGCAGGGGCCGCCTACATTTGTTCCAGCACCTCGATGCCGAGCAGTTCCAGACCCTGCTTGAGCACGGCGGCGGTGAGCTGGCAGAGGGCGAGCCGACTGGCTTTTTGCGCATCGTCGCCGGCTTTCAACACGGGGCAGTTCTCGTAGAATGCCGTGAAATGCCCCGCCAGTTCATAAAGGTAATTGCAGAGGAAGTTGGGCCGATGCTCTTCCCCCACCGCTTCCAGGATCTGGCCGAAGTTCAACAGGTGCCGCGCGAGCGCGATCTCTTGCGGTTCGCGCAGAGCAACCGTCCCGGCGTGCTGGTCCCGCTCAATATTGCCTTTGCGGAAAATGCTCTGGATGCGCGCGTAAGCATACTGCAGGTAAGGCGCGGTGTTGCCGCTGAGCGCCAGCATTTTTGACCAGCTAAAGACGTAATCGCTCTGGCGATTGGGCAGGAGATCGGCGTACCTGACCGCGCCCAGGCCCACGATGCGCCCGATCTCCTGGCGTTCGGCCAGCGGCAATTCCGGGCTCTTGGCGGTCACCACTTCCAAGGCGCGTTCCCCGGCTTCATTCAGGAGGTCAGCCAGCCGGATGACTTCGCCGGAGCGGGTCTTGAAGGGCTTGCCATCTTCGCCGAGGATGGAGCCGAACCAGACGTGCGCCAGGCGGGTGGCTGACTCGGGATGCCACTTGCGGAACGCGGCGAAAATCTGTTGGAAGTGCAACTGCTGGCGGCCATCGGTGACGTAGATGATTTCTTCCGGCTGCCAGGTTTCGAGGCGGTAGGCGAGGGTGGCGAGGTCAGTGGTGGCGTAATTGGCCGCGCCGTCGCTTTTCTGCACCAGGGCGGGATGGCCCTTGAGGGCGGGGATGTCGTCAAAAAAGATTGCCACGGCGCCCTCGCTTTCCTGGGCGATGCCCTTGTCCTTGAGTTCCTGGACGAGACCTGGGAGGCGCGGGTTGTAGAAGCTTTCGCCCAGCGTGTGGTCAAAACGGATGTCCAAACGGGAGTAGATGGTATCGAATTGCACCTGTGACAGCGCGATCATGTCCCGCCAGATGGCGAGGTTCTGCTCATCGCCTTTCTGCAAATTTACAAGTTCCTGGCGCGCTTCCTCAAGCACGGTGGGATCGGCCTCGCTGGCGGCATTGACCAGTTTATAGAGGCGCTCCATCTCGGCGATGGGATCCGTTTGCAGGGCGGCTTTGTCCAAGTGGCGTTTCCAACCGACGAGCAGTTTCCCAAATTGCGTGCCCCAGTCGCCGATGTGGTTATCGGTGATGACCCGATGGCCGAGCAGCCGGAGGGTGCGGGCCAGGGAATCGCCGAGGATGGTGGACCGGATATGGCCCACATGCATGGGTTTGGCCACATTTGGGGAGCTGAAGTCGATCACGATCGTTCGGGGGTGATCCGTCTTCTGGTAAAACAGATGCTCCCGGCGGACGGCAGCCTGCAGGGTGGCTTCCAAGGCCCCAACCTTGAGCTTGAAATTCAGGAACCCGGCGCCGGCGACCTCAACCTTCTCGCAAAGGTCCGCCAGGTCCAGTTTGGCAGCTACCTCACCCGCCAGTTGCCGCGGATTCAGGCGGCGAACCTTGGCCAACGACATCAGGGCGTTGGACTGGTAATCGCCGAATTTCGGGTCTGGACAGGGGCGGACGAGCACCGAAGTGACGTCAGCATCCGGCAGGACGGTTTTGACAACCGCTTGAAGTCTTTGCTCAATAACTTGCTTAGGTAACGACATAGATCGCGAACAGGTCGGGGAACAGGCTCACTGAAATGGTGGGCCAGCGCAAGCAAGAGTCACAGAGAAACCACTCCCATCCGCTGGGACACTGGCAGGCTGGCAGCCTGCCGGATCGCCGATGGCCGGCGAGTCCCAACCCACATTACGGAGCGGCACGGAGAGCATTTGAATCCATCGGCTACCGTGCCGAGTGTCAGCCGGCGAAAGCGTCAAATGCCGTGTGGCGTCACCTGGGGCTGCCTGAACTTCGTTGACAACCAGCGGGTCCGGCTCAACCTTGGAATGGTTCTGACCCTTAACACAAACGCTATGTATAAGATAATCGGAGGCGACAAGAAGGAGTACGGCCCGGTGGAGATGGAGGTGTTGCGGGAGTGGTTGGTCCAGGGGCGCGTGAATGCGCAGACGCTGATCAAACCAGAGGGCGGAGGAGATTGGCAGCCATTGTCTGCCTATCCTGAATTGGCAGAGCTGACAGGAGTTCCAAGCCAGCCACCGGAGGTGATTGCTCCTTCACCTGGCGGCGGGCTGGCCCAGGAAATCGTGGCGGCGGATTACGACCTCGACATTGGCGGATGTGTCAGCGACGCCTGGAATGCCTTTAGCCGCAACTTCGGCCTGGTTCTGGGCGGGGCCGCTATTTACCTGTTGATCCAGGGCGGACTTTCCGGCATGGCCTACATACGGGTTATCAAGCTATTAATAATACCTGTCATGCTGATCGTGACTGGCCCGTTGTTGGGAGGTTTCTATTATTTCCTTCTGAAGAATCTGCGCGGCCAGCCGATTGAGGTTGGAGATGTATTCGCTGGTTTTAAGACCAGCTTTGGCCAGCTTATCGCCGGTCATTTGGTTCCGGCAATTATAGCATTTCTTGCGGCATTACCTGGCGTGGTCGTGGTCGCGATACCCGCCATCCAGATGTTTAAGTCACACCAGAGTTCGCCGCTTATGTGGTTGGCCATTCTGTTTGGGACTGTGCTCATTCTCATTCCGTCGATTTATCTCGGCATTTGCTGGGCGTTCACCGTGCCTCTCATCATCGATAAACAGTTGGATTTTTGGACTGCCATGGGTATGAGCCGCAAAAAGGTGTCACAGCATTGGTGGAACGTCTTTGGCCTGGCGGTCGTGGCTGGCTTAATCTATATCGCAGGTGTTTTGGCCTGCTGCGTCGGGGTGTTTTGCACCCTGCCCGTCGCGGCCGGGACCTTGCTGGCCGCTTATGAAAGAATATTCAATGGACGACTCGCTTCCCCCACGGTTGGGCCGCCCGCCGGTTAGTCGATCGGCCGCCCGCAACTATTTTGTGCTGAACCAACTGGCGGCCCCCGGATTGGGGACGTTCCTGGCGGGCTACAGGCTGCTCGGTTTGGGCCAGTTCTTGCTGGCGCTGGCTGGCTTTATCCTGGTGATCACGTGGTGCATTTTGGTGGGGTTCAACGCCTATCGCTTATTCCAGACGGGAGCTGAACCGGAACCCGTGGCAAAATACGGCCTGGCTGGAATTGCCCTATTTGCGGCGGCGTGGTGCTGGTCGCTGATCACCAGCCGGAAGCTTTTGCGCGCGGCGAAAGAGAATTGAACAAAAAGCCTTGCGCAATCCAGGCAAGCTGCGTAATCAGGAGCACACTTATGAAGAAACTCACCACACCTATCCTCGTAGCGGGTTGCCTGCTGTTCAGCGGCTTCCCCGGCCAAGCGGCGGATTTCAACGGGCTGGATATCAGCCTCGGAAATCTTTACCGAACCTCAGACGCCAAATCGCGCTCCATCAGCCCCGAGAACTTTACCGGGGAAAAGGGCCAGGGTGCCATGGCCACTGAAGGGACCGGTCAGAACGCCTCCAGCGCCCTGGGCAAGGGTTGGAAGGTGTCACCGTCTGTGCGAGTCAAAGCGGGCAGCACGTTTACCCTTGGTGACATCAAGGGGCCGGGATGCATCCAACAGATCTGGATGACCCCTACGGGCAACTGGCGGAAGTCCATTCTGAGGTTCTACTGGGATGGTGAAAAAACTCCGTCGATCGAATGTCCGGTGGGCCATTTCTTCGCCTCGGGTTTGGGCAAATACAGCCAGGTAAATTCTTTGGCAGTATGCGTCAATCCGGGCAGCGCGTTCAATTGTTACTGGCAGATGCCGTTCCGCAAATCCGCTCGCGTCACCCTGGAAAACACCGATGGCAAGGACATGATCCTCTACTACCAGGTGAACTATTCACTCGGCAAGGTGCCGCGGGACGCCGGCTATTTTCACGCTCAGTATCGCGAGGAAATGCCGCTCAAGGCGAAAGGCATTTACACGCTTGTGGACGGCATCAAGGGCAAAGGGCAGTACGTGGGTACCTACATGACCTGGAAAGTGAACAGCCCGGGTTGGTGGGGTGAGGGGGAGATCAAGTTTTACATGGACGGTGACCGGGAGTATCCGACGATTTGCGGCACCGGAACGGAGGACTATTTCTGCGGTTCCTACAACTTCGAAAACCGGGAAACCAAGAAGTATCAGGTTTTTTCCACCCCTTACAGCGGTCTGTCGCAAGTCCTGCCCCCGGATAAGATCTACGAAGTGGGCCAGGAATTCGGGCTGTACCGCTGGCACATCCAGGACCCCGTCCGTTTTGATAAGGACCTGCGGGTGACCATCCAAGCCCTGGGTTGGCAAGCCGACCGCCGTTACCTGCAACTCAACGATGAGCTTTCCTCGGTCGTGTATTGGTATCAGCGGGACCCGCATGCCCCGTTCCCGGCGTTGCCGCCGGCGGGCAAATAACCTGGTGGCTTGCTTGAGGGGGCCCCGGGTGGGGGGGGCATGTCCAACGTGGGTTGCTTCTGGGCAACCGCTCACGAGGTAGCACCACCCGGTCGGGTGGCGAGGATGGCAGTGAGCCGAAGGATCGTTCTCCCG
Source organism: Verrucomicrobiota bacterium (assembly GCA_038209025.1). Lineage (GTDB taxonomy): Bacteria > Verrucomicrobiota > Verrucomicrobiia > Limisphaerales > UBA8199 > JBBQYD01. Next base: position 13,611 of record JBBQYD010000075.1, read on the forward strand.
ATGCAATTGCGACGGCGTGCTCCTTCCGGGCAGCACCTCCGCAACCTTGCCGATCCACCCCTGCCAAAATGGTTTCAACGGCGGACAAACTGGCAATCCCGGCTTGCGGCCAGCCCGAGAACGTGTAAAGTAACTTCTGTTAGCCTGATCCGTGAAATGGTGGTGGGAACTGAGTGGCGGAGGCGGCCGGGTTCGTCCCATTCCGGCTGCGGTTGTGCCAGGGTTGAGTCCGTGAGAGAACCTGAGAGGGGGCGCGAGGATTCGCACCGGATGATTCCGAACACTTTGACGGGGAACGAACTGTGCCTAAACTATAATCCAGCAATGACCAGTCCAAAATCTATGAAACGATCCAGAAACCTTAAAACCTGTCTCTTCGCCCTGGCGCTGGCTGGCGCCTGCTCGGTGCAAAGTGCTGAGTTACTTCGCTTCGGGTTCAACGAAGGAAGTGGCATAACCACCACCGACTCCACCGGGGGTCGAGTCGGCAGCCTCGGTACTCCGCAAATCCCTGGAATTGATTATTCGCAATTAATTGACGCTTCCCCCTCCGGTCTGGCTGGGGATCGATCGCTGACCAACTCCGGCAACGGCTTTGTCATGGCCGATGACTCAGCTACCAAAGTCCTAACGATAACCAACGGCCCAATTACCGTCGAAAGCTGGATTTATCTGAATCCTGGTTATGTGGCCAAAGGGGCGGAAGGCCTGGTGGCATACGGCAACTCATACAAAATGGGACTCAAAGGCGGGAAACAGGTGTTCACGCTCTTTGGCATCGCGGACATCACCAACACCCTCTATGGGTTCCTCGCACCGGCCACTTGGACGCATCTGGCCGCTGCCTGGGAGCCCGGGGTCGGCATCCACTTCTTTGTGGATGGCAACGAGTATTTCGAGGTCTTCACGAACATGGTTGCCCGACCCACCACTCACAACTATCTCAGCATC
>JBBQYD010000076.1:0-14531 GCA_038209025.1 Verrucomicrobiota bacterium
AGACCGCCTCCCGTGTTCTTCATTTTCAACAGAACCGCAGCACCATCGGGCTTCATTTCCGAGAAGCTTGGTCCATTGGCGACGAGATCCTTTTTCCCGTAATCGTTTTTCAAAGCGAGCAGGGCGAGACGGCGTCCGACCTCCTGTTTGTTGCGCGGGTGAACGTCTTTCAGGTTATCCACCAGATCGGTGGTAATGATCATGCCCGTGTTCGGGATGTCCCGGGCGGCGGCTTGAGCTTCCCACATCTCGGGCAGGACTTCTGGATAGGGCGCCAGCGGGGTTTCACGGCCGGTGTGGTAGTGGTACGGCGCGATCTGCACATAATAGAAAGGAAAGTCTCCCTCGCGCCAGGCCCTGCGCCATCCCTGAATCAGAGCCTTCATCTTCTCCGTGTAGAGCGGGGGATTGGGCGCACCCACGCAATTCTGCTCACCTTGGTACCAGAGCGCTCCGCGGATCCCGAATGGGGCCAGCGGTGCAATCATGGCGTTGTAGAGCACGGTCGGCATCTGGTTTGAAAGGGCGCCTCCCGCCTCGGGCAACGCCATCTTGCCCGCCAGGCTGCGCACCCCGGCAAATCCCTCGGCGGACGTCCACGGCTCAATGAGCGTGCCGCCCCAGGCGGATTCAATCAACCCCACAGGAACGGTGAGCTTTTGATGAATCTCCCGGCCAAAGAAATAGGCGGCCGCGGAGAATTTGACGCCCTCCAGGGCATTGGAGTTGCAGGCCAGCCAACCGGTGGCGGGGGTGTCCGGCAGGGGGGCCACGGCCATGGTTTTGGCCACTTTGAACAGGCGGATTTGCGGGTAATCCGCAGCCGCCAACTCCTCAAGGTAATTCAGGACCGGGCGTTGATTGCCTTGCACTCCAATCGGTTTCTCCATATTGGATTGCCCTGAGCACAACCACACCTCGCCCACCAGAATGTTGGTGAACCTGAGGGAGTGGCCAGCCGAGATTACCAACTCCTGGGCGGTGGCTGAGGCTTCCAGAGGTTTCAGCCGCGCCTCCCATCTCCCGGAAAAGTCGGCCCGCGCACGGGCGGCTTGCTTGCCAAAGCGCACCGTGACCACCTCGCCGGGCGTGGCCCAACCCCAGATCGGGACCTTTTGCCCCTGTTGCAGGACCATGTTATGCCCGATGACCGCAGGCAGTCGGAGGTCCGTGGCAACCTGCGCCACCGCTTCCTTTGGCGCACAAAATTGCAGCGCAGCTACCGCAATAATGATTTTCGACCACCAGCTGATTCTCGTTCCAGGGGAGGGATGAACCGCTGCTCTCATATGCGTGATCAAGGTAATTCCCGGACACGCAACCCTTGGAACTCGATGGGCGCCCCTTCGGATTCAAGGCAAAGGTATCCACTGGCAGGCTGCGCGTCGTTTCCGCCGGAAACTTCTTCGCCATTGACCCAAAGGCGCACCTCGCCATTGATGCAGCGAACATAATAATGGTTCCATTCTCCGACGCCTTTGCTGAGATTCTTGCGCGGGAAACTCCGGACCCCATTCGGCGAGGTTGGCGGGAAAGGTGTCAATTTGGACTCGCCCACCGGAAAGATGTCGCCGTTCGTGGTGAACCAATCGCCTTTCTTGCCCGAGGATTTCTCGTATTGCTCCGTGAACCCGTGATCGAGCATTTGCACCTCGATGCCAACCTTCGGCAATTTGCCAGGCTCCAGCCCTTCCAAACCGGCCGCGCTTGCCCACGCGAACATCCCGGAGTTCCCCCCGGACTTCAGATGCCGCCAGCGCACCACCACCTCAAAGTTCGTAAAGGTTTGCAGGGTCCGCATCACCCCGATGGGTTGGCCGGTACAACGAATTTGGTCTCCTTCAAAACTCCACGTATTGCTGAAGCAATTCACATTTGTAAAGGCAGATTCCCCCAGCTTCCGCCACCCGGAGCCGGTGTCGTCGATATAGGCTCGCGGCCCGGCTTCCCCGGCGGCGAAAATGGTCGCCGCACTGAGCAACAAAACTGGCAAGACATGGTGCAATGGCATCCCACAAGGTTAGGTTTCCGGTCGTGAAATGCAAATCCATTGCCGTCGTTGAAGGTCGAATTCACGGCCCGGAAGGTGCGGAACCCCGCCGCCATGAAATGACCGCCAAACCGACAGCCAACCCTTTCTTGGCGCAGGAGGGAAAGGGCGGAGCAATAAACGTTGAGGAAAATATTCCCTCGACAAGCACGCCAGCGGATTGACTTCTAAACTGAGCCCGGTACCCTACCGGTTAGCTCTTCACGCGCATGTCGTGTCTAGTGCAAAAAGCAAGCTGTGGCTGAAAAAGACGATTATTTGGTAGATATCCTGGTGGATCTCGGGTTTGTAACCCCAGACAAAGTCGATGAACTTCGACCTGAAGCTCAGTCCGCCGGGGTGGGTTTGGTGGACCTCATGGTGGCCAACAAGTTGGTGCGCCAGGCAGACGTCACCCAGGCCAAGGCCGCTCATTACGGGGCGGAGGTGGTTAACCTTTCCGAGATCAAGATCGAGGACGATGTCATCCAGGCGGTGCCGCGCCATATTGCGCGCAAGTACCGGGTGGTGCCCGTGTTCAAGCATGACGGGGCAATCACTGTAGCCCTCGCTGACCCCTCCGATCTGGCCACCATTGATACTTTAAACCACCTGCTCCACGCTGAAATCACCATCCAGGTTGCCTCCGATTCCGACATCGAAGCCGCCCTTTCAAAGTATTATGGCGGTGATCGCGGGGGAATTTCGGCGGACCCGCGGCTTAAGGAAACCATCGAGGAACTGACCCGGGAGCACGTGGTGGTGGAAGCCTCCGCCGCCCATGACGGGGCAACCGTCGAAGCGGATGCTCCACTGATCAAGCTGGTCAACTCACTGATCGTTGATGCTTTCAAAATGCGGGCTTCGGATATTCACCTGGAACCGCTGGATAAGAAATTCCGGGTGCGCTACCGGATCGATGGCGTGCTGCACGAGATGAAGTCTCCCCCCAAGCGCTTGCAGCCGGCGATCGTCAGCCGTTTGAAGATTCAGTCAAACATGTCGATTTCCGAGCACCGCATACCGCAAGACGGCCGTATCCAGACGTCGGTTGGCGGAAAGCTCATCGATTTGCGTGTCTCCTGCCTGCCGACCAACCATGGCGAGAGCATCGTCATGCGTATTCTGGACAAGGAAGGTCTGCGCCTGGGCTTGCCCGAACTGGGCTTTTTCACGGACGACCAGCAGACCTTCGAGCGGCTGATCGGTTTGCCGGACGGCATCTTGCTGGTCACCGGCCCCACCGGGTCGGGCAAGACCACCACGTTGTATTCCTGTCTCCACTTCATCAACCGTCCAGACCGCAAGATCATCACGGTTGAAGACCCGGTTGAGTACCTGCTGGCCGGCATCAACCAGGTGCAGGTGAACGAACCGGTGGGCTTGACTTTCGGCGCCGCACTGCGATCCATTCTCCGCCAGGCGCCCAACGTGATCATGATTGGGGAAATTCGCGACTTGGAAACCGCTTCCATCGCGATCAACGCGTCCCTGACCGGTCACTTGGTATTCTCGACTCTGCATACGAACGACGCGCCCAGCGCGGTGACCCGTTTGATTGACATCGGGGTAAAGCCCTTCCTGGTAGCATCCTCCACGCGCGCGCTCATGGCGCAACGCCTCGTCCGTAAAATCTGCAAGCAATGCGCCGCTCCCAAAATGCCCACCGAAGCTGAGCTGCGGACCTTGAACCTGGATGCGGCGACCATCCAAAACGCCAATTTCATGGGCGGACGCGGTTGCAGCAACTGTTCCAATACTGGTTATCGCGGCCGGTTTGGCATTTTTGAGGTGTTCGTCATCGATGACGATTCGCGAAAACTGATTTACGAGAAAGTCCCTTCTTCCGTGCTCCGGGTGCGGGCGCGGGAAGCCGGCATGAGGACCCTGCGCGAAGACGGCATTCGCAAGGTGCTCGCCGGTCTGACCAGTCCCGAAGAAGTCATTCGTGCCACCGTGGGAGATGATGAATGATCGTCCTAGCCCTATCGTGAGGAGTTCCTCGTTCCCTGGTCCAATTGATAACCATACGTACCGTCTAAACTGGATTTAAGATGTCCTATTCAATGTCCGATCTGTTGCAGTTGGTGGTGTCGGAAGGTGCTTCCGACCTCCACATTCGCGTGGGCGCGCCCCCGGTAATCCGGGTCCACGGCATTCTGCATCGCGTGGAAGGCCCGGTCTTAACGCCGGAAGACAGCGAGGAACTGATGCGCAGCATCACTTCCGAAGACCATATTCAGCATGTGCGCGAGCGCGGTGGTGCCGACTTTGGTTTTGCCTTCGGCGAGGTGGCTCGCTTCCGCGTGAGCGTATTCAAGGAAAAAGGGCAGTTCGGCCTGGTGCTCCGCCAGATTCCCAGCAAGCTGCTGACCATGGAGCAAATCGGCATCCCAGCGTCCGCCAAAGAGTTACTTTACAAACCTCGTGGCTTGGTCCTGGTGACCGGCCCCACCGGGTCGGGCAAGACCACCACCCTGGCCTCGATGATTAACATCATCAACGAGGAACGTGATGAGGCCCATATCATCACCATCGAAGACCCCATCGAGTATTACCATAAGCATAAGAAGGCCTTGGTCACCCAGCGCGAAATCGGCGTGGACGTGCCGAACTTCGCCGAAGCCTTGCGCCGGGCCTTGCGTCAGGATCCAGACGTGGTCCTGGTCGGTGAAATGCGCGATCTTGAAACGATGGATGCGGCCATCACGGCGGCGGAAACCGGGCACTTGGTCTTCGGCACCTTGCACACCACCGGTGCCGCCAAAACGATTGATCGTGTCGTTAACGCGTTCCCCAGCAACCAGCAGGAGCAGATTCGGATTCAGCTTTCCACCGTGCTCCAGGCGGTCATTTCGCAATTGCTGCTCCCGCGCGTGGACAAGCCCGGCCGGGTGGCCATCTTTGAAATCATGGTAAACACCCCGTCCGTGGCCGCGCTGATCCGCGATAACAAAACCTTCCGTATTCAATCGGACATTCAAACCGGCGCAAAATACGGGATGGTAACCCTTGACAGCTTCCTGATTGAGAAATATCTGGCCGGCATGATCGCGCGCGAGGAAGTCGTCACCAAGGCTCAGGATGCTGTCACCATCATGGCCAAGCTCCAGGAACTGGAACTTGCCCAGGCGGTCGGCATTGACCCCGGCGCGCCACCATCAAAATCATAATCGTTGTTAGATATGGCCGAAGAAATCTCAAATCCACTGCTGGCCCTGATCAAGGACCAGGATATGATCGACGACCTTCAATACGAGGAGGTTTCAGCCGAGTTTAAACGCAGTGGAAAGCCCATGATTCAAATCCTGCAGGATTTCGGGGTGATGGACATCGACACCATCCTGCAGGTCATCGCCAACCAACTCAGTGCCGAAGTAGTTACGATCAACGAGCGGAGCATGTCCCCGGAAGTCATCGCGGCCATCCCCGCCAAAACCGCCCGCATGTACCAATGTGTGCCGGTTTCCGTATCAGGTTCCACTCTGCAGGTCGCGCTGATGGACCCCCTCAACCCCGGGCGGGCTGATGAACTCAGCTACGTCCTCAAGGGCAAGGACATCCAACTCGTCGTCGCCGACCCCGCAGTCATCCAGAAAACCATTGACAAGTTTTATCCCGACGGCGTCGAGGGCGGGGATAGCGTCTCGGACATCCTGAAGGAACTGGGGGCTGACCAGGAGATCGCCAAAGAGGTGAGCGCCGTGGAGGTCACCGACGACGCCACCGTCATGGAAAACCTGGCGAACGGGGCGCCCATCGTCCGGTTCGTGAATCTGGTGGTCTTTCAAGCCGTGCAGGACCGCGCGAGCGATATTCATTTCGAGCCGTTCGAAACCGAGTTTCGCATTCGTTATCGCGTGGACGGCGCGCTTTACGAGATGTCGCCGCCGCCCAAGCATCTGGCTTTGCCCGTGATTTCGCGTATCAAAGTCATGGCGAACCTGAACATTTCGGAACGCCGGCTTCCGCAGGACGGGCGCATTAATTTCCCGCTGGGGGGCAACCGCTCGGTGGACCTTCGCGTGTCCACGCTCCCCACCCAATTCGGTGAGTCGGTCGTGTTGCGCGTGCTGGACCGCAGCGCCGTGAATTTGGAGATTGAATCACTCGGGCTGCCCAAATTCATTTACGAATACGTCAATGAAGTCATTCTGCGGCCCAATGGAATTTTCGTGGTGACCGGACCAACCGGTTGCGGCAAAACCACGACTCTTTATTCCTGCCTGCGGCGGGTAAACACCATCGATTCCAAGCTGCTCACCGCCGAAGACCCGGTCGAATACGACATTGAGGGTATCATGCAGGTGGCGGTGAATGAAGGCGTGGGGCTCACCTTCAGCAAAGCGCTCCGCTCCTTTCTTCGCCAGGACCCTGACATCATCATGGTGGGTGAAATGCGCGACTTGGAAACCGCGCAGATCAGCATTCAAGCCTCGCTGACCGGTCACTTGGTGCTCAGCACCTTGCACACCAACGACGCCCCGGGCGCCGTGACCCGGCTAATCGACATGGGGGTCGAGCCATTCCTGATCTCCTCCACCCTTATGGGGGTGCTGGGCCAACGCCTGGTTCGGCGAATTTGCCGGGAGTGCCGCACGCCCTTCGAGCCCACGGAAAGCCAACTGGCGCTTCTGAACCTCTCGCCGCATGATTTAGGGGAGAAAGTTTTTTATTACGGTCGCGGTTGCGGGAGTTGCCATGACACCGGTTACAAAGGCCGGAAGGGCATTTTCGAGCTGATGCTTGTTGCGGAGGCGCTTCGCTCGTTGATTAACGACCGCGCACCGACCGTGGTGATCCGCCAGAAGGCGGTTGAACTCGGCATGGTGACCCTGCGGGAAGACGGCTTGCGCAGCATTTTTGACGGGGACACCACGATTGAAGAAGTAGTCAAATACACATAACCAAAGGACCCGGTATGCCAAAATTCAATTATGTCGCCATGGATACGCATGGCAAGGAAACCAAGGGCACACTCGAGGTAGCCAGTCAGAACGAAGCCATCGCCAGGGTCAAGGAAATGAACCTTTTCCCCACCAAGATAGTGGAGGTGGACAAGGCCAAAGGCGACAAGAAGAAAGCCCCGGCCAAGGTCGGCGGCAAGCCCGGCAAAAAAGGGCAGATCAACATCAACATCAGGATTCCCGGCTTGGGCGGCGGGGTGAAGTCCAAGGTTTTGACGACCTTTACCCGGCAGCTCGCCACGCTGGTGGATGCCGGTTTGCCGCTGTTGCGTGGTTTGCGTGTGTTGGAAAAGCAGGAGAAAAACGCCACCCTGAAGAATATTATCGGCGATTTGGCCCTGGCGATCGAGGGCGGCAGCACCTTTTCTGAAGGTCTGGCCCAGCACCCCAAGATTTTCAACCGGTTGTTTGTGAACATGGTGAAAGCCGGCGAACTGGGTGGTGTGCTCGAAGTTGTGCTCACGCGCCTTTCCGAGTTCATGGAAAAGGCGCAGAAGATCAAAGGCAAGGTCATCGCCGCCATGTTTTACCCGGTGGCGGTGCTCGTCGTGGCGGTCGGCATTCTGATGATCCTGATGGTAAAAGTGATTCCCTCTTTCAAATCAGTGTTCGAAGGCATGCTTGAAGGATCACAATTGCCCGCATTCACCCGCCTGGTGCTCGGCATTAGCGATATGGTCAAAGACCACTTCATAATAACCCTTGGCATTCTTGGCGTCCTCGCAGTCATTTTCCTGCTGGCCATCAAGACCAAGGTCGGGCGCCTGCTCTGGGATAAATTCAAGCTGAAAATGCCGGCCATCGGCCCCGTCGTGAGCAAAGTCTCCATCGCCCGTTTCACCCGCACACTGGGCACCCTGATCAGCAGCGGCGTGCCCATTCTGCAGGCCCTGACCATCGTAAAGGAAACCGCCGGCAATGTCGTCATTTCCAATGCGGTGAGCGCCGTGCACGAAAGCGTTAAAGAGGGTGAGACCATCACCGCGCCCCTCGAAGCCTCCGGCGTTTTTCCGCCCATGGTTATATCCATGGTCGATGTCGGCGAGCAGACCGGCGCGCTGCCGGAAATGTTGCTGAAAATCGCGGATAACTACGACGAAGAGGTCGATAATGCCGTGGCGGCCATGACCTCGCTGCTGGAACCAATCATGATCGTGTTCCTCGCTGTCATCGTCGGCAGTATCGTCATTGCGATGTTCCTCCCGCTCATCGAACTGATGAATCGCGTCGGTGATAGCGGCGGCGGCAAGAAGGACGAGTAACCACAGATCTTTCATCACCCGGCCAGGCCTTCAAGCCTGGCCGTTTTTGTTGGCGGACTCCTGGGAAGCCGGGATGGCAACCGGCGTGCGAAAGCCTTTTGGCAGGCCACAAGCGCCAGCCAGCGGTGCGCCGGTGGCCAGATCGCGCGCCCATCCAATTGCTGCATCCGCTCGTCAATTGGGTTGTCGGGCGGCGGGAAACGTGGAAAGCTTCAGGCTGTGTCGGTGACCGTAAAAATCTGCGGAATTACAAATTCGGATGACGCGATGGCGGCGGTGTCAGCCGGGGCCAACGCTCTGGGCTTCGTCTTTTATCCGCGCAGTCCCCGGGCCGTGACAGTTGCGCAGGCCGGCGTTATCTGCCGGGATCTGCCATCGTCTGTGGCGCGGGTCGGTGTATTTGTAAACGCCCCGGCGGATGAAGTGGCTGAAGCCGCGGCCGCCTGCGGCTTAAACATCCTGCAATTTCACGGGGATGAACCCCCGGGTTACTGTCTCCAGTTTGGCCTGATGAGCATGAAAGCCTTCCGGGTGCGCGACCAGCAGACCCTTTCCATATTGCCGGATTACCAAACGAGCGCGTGGCTGCTCGACGCTTACAACCCGGCGCAATTGGGCGGAAGCGGGGAGACATTCGATTGGCAACTGGCGGTGGAGGCCAAAAAATTCGGGCGGCCCATTTTCCTGGCCGGCGGGCTAACCCCGGAAAACGTGGCCGCCGCCATTCGCCAGGTCAATCCGTTTGCCGTGGACGTTTCCAGCGGGGTCGAAGAATCGCCCGGGCGCAAGGATCACGCCAAAGTGCGCGCTTTTATCGCCGCCGCCAGGGCCGCGGGCGCGGATCACTGAGTGATCCGGCGGACCAGCCATTCTTCAAAACCCGCAAGGTCTTTCCAACCGGTTGCCACCCGACAGACCGGTCCCTTCGGATCAATCAACGTGAACCCGTCATCCGTGACCCGCAGGCCCAGGGATTCCATCTCGCAAAGTTGCTGGCTAACCGCCAGGTACACCGCCACACAATCGTATAATGTGCTGGACCGGCTATCCACCACGGCCGGACCGAAACCGTTCCGTTTGTCCGCCCAAATCCGGTAGTTTGCCATGATGTCCGAGGCAATGCGGCTCTGGCTGGCCCGGACCGCCTGGAATTGCCCGCCCTTGAGCGTGATGATGCCGCAGGTGTCGAGCGGAGTGATGGTCTTTTTCCAGGGCGCTTCAAACACCGCGCGGCAGGCCCCAGGGGCGGCCTTCACGTTCCATTCCGGGTCGATTTTTTCTTTGCCGCCGTAGCCCTTGCGCACACTGCCATGCATGCCAACAAAAACTGCCTTGCGCGCGATGCCCGGCTCCCGGGCAAGGGCGGCTTCAATGTTTGGCAAGGGACCGATGGCCAGCACGGTGACCGGACGCGGCGACTTCATAATCGTCTCGATCAAGGCGGCGACCCCGTTGGTGAAGACCCGCCCAGGATAGGATTTGAGATCGTAATCGCGCACCCATTCACGTTGAGAGTCTGTTCCTCCGACCTTGGCCACCTCAATGCCGAGGCCGACCGGCACATCAGACCGCCCGGCCCGCTGGAGAAACTTGGCCAGAAGTTTTGCCCGATACTCGGGCTTGCCGTAATCCCCGACGACCAGTTTGAGGTCCAGTTCCGGGGAGTTGAGCAGCAGTCCAAGCGCCCAGGTATCGTCGATGTCATCGCCGATATCGGTATCCAGAATTACCGGGATGCGGCTCTCGGAAGCGGGCGCGCGGTCCGCCGCCCGCGAGGCGGGGAGGATGAGCATGCAGGTGAAGAGAAGCATCAGCAGGAGTCGGGTGGGGGTTCTTTTCATAAGTTCATTTTCCAATCTCATAGGCCCATGCAGGGTTCGATGCGAATGATGGATGGGGGTCAATTGGCCGGCGAGGCTCGCGGGCGGTTTCGATACCGTTCGTAAAGCGCGGTGTGCCGGCTGCCAAGCTTCACCTCGCGTCCTGCCAGCCACATTCGGCTGACGTTGGAACGTGCATCCAGGATGTCACCATCAGCGGCGAAGAGGGTGGCTTCCTTGCCCGGTTCCAGCGACCCCAGGCGATCCGCCACCCCGGCGATCCGAGCCGGATAAAGCGTCAATCCCTTGAGCGCGGCATCGGCCGGCAGGCCGAAAGCAACGGATTGTGCGGCGGCATATGGCAGATCCCTGACCATCGTGGCGTTGAATGGGTCCGCCCCCATGCTGAAAGCGACCTGCACCCCTGCCCTTCGCAGTATTTCCGGAGTTTGAAAGAGGATGTCGTAGCTCTGGTCATCCCTCGCCGGTTGACTGAAAGTGTGAGCGAAAATCACCGGCACCTGGTGCAAAGCGAGGAGGTCCGCCGCCAGTGCCGCATCCCGCCCTCCCGCCAGGGCAATCTTTAGCTGGTGCCGCTCCGCCCAGGCCAGAGCGGACCGAATCTGGCGGATTTCGTCCGCATGCACAGTCACCGGCAGTTCACCGCGCGCAACCGGGAGCATGGCTTCCCACGCGGGCACCATCGCTTGCCGGGGATGCTTGTCGTTGGTGTCGGTTTCGCGGGCCTTGGCATACGCACGAGCCTCGTCAAAAAACTGGTCCAGGTCCTGCAGCCTGGCACGGCGCTCGCGGGCTTGTTCGGTGTACGATTTTACCGGGTTTTTGCTGGCGGCGGATTTGGTGGGACTCGCCAACTCCATGCTGGGCCAGAACACATGCAGCGCGATCGGACGTTTTATCGTGCGCTGCTCGGTCGTCCACCCATCCATGGCGATCAGGGCCGACTGGCCGGAAACCACCCCCCCTTGTGGCACCGGTTCAAAGCAGGCAATGCCGTTTGCCCGGGCCACGGGCAAAAGTTCCGAGTCGGGGTTCACCGCGATCCACGACTCCACGTCCGGGGTGAACTCGCCAACCTCCTGGTTGTCGAGCGTGGCGCGCACGCCGCTGATTTCCGCCAATCCCAAAACCGTATTCAGCGCAATCATCCCGGGATATAAATGCTGATTTGCCAGGTTCACGACGGTGGCCTGCGCCGCTTCAAGGTTTTGCCCAACGGCCGCGATTTTTCCGTCGCGCACCAATACCTCGCCCGGGACCAGGTCCGGGCCGGTAACCGGATGCATGCACGCAGCCCGCAACAGGAGGTCCTCGCTGGAAGCGCTGCATGCCGGCGCGGGCGCCAGGAGCAAAACGCCGATCCCGAGCAAGCCTGCGAACGGCCATTTTAACCAGGTGGAATTGCGATTGGTCATGGCTCTATTTCTCCTCCAGGCAATGCCGGTCAATTCCCTCAAATTCTTTTTCCCTGGGGGCGGACAACAAATCCGCGCCCGCGGACGCGCCGGCGTCATCGCCGCCACCTTGGAGCCGGGTAAACTTCCGGGCTTTGGCCACCAATGCCTCGCGTTCCGTCGCCAGGCGCAAACCGCGTTCCGCCGCCTTCGCACGCTCGAAGTACTGTTTGCCGTCCACCCAGGTCTGCAAACACACACTCGAATAGCCCAGCGGCGATCCCGACCAAATCGCAAAATCAGCGTCCTTGCCAGGCTCCAGGGAGCCAACCCGGTGATCCACCCGCAACTGTTTGGCGGGGTTCAGCGTGACAAACTTCAAGGCCTCGATTTCATCCGTGCCTCCGTACTTGACGGCTTTGGCCGCCTCTTGATTCAGACGGCGCGCCAACTCTGAGGAATCCGAGTTAAACGACACCAGCACCCCACGGTCCCGGAGCAGGCTGCCATTGTATGGAATGGCATCATAAACCTCGAATTTGTACGCCCACCAATCCGAGAACGTGGTGGCTCCGGCACCGTGCCGGGCCAGTTCGTCGGCCACCTTGTAACCCTCCAATACATGGTCGAACGTGGCGATACGAATCCCCTGACTTTCCGCGAGTCGAAGCATCATCAGGATTTCATCCTGCCGATAGGCGTGGCAATGGATCCAGCGTTTGCCCTGCAGCACCTCACCAAGGGCCTCCAATTCAAGATCCCGCCGCGGGGGCGGTCCGCCTTTTGCCGCGTGCGTTTCCCAGGCCTGAAGATATTGGCGCGCAGCTTCAAAACGATTGGCGATGAATGTCTTGACCCCCATGCGGGTCTGCGGGAAGCGGGTTACGTAACGGTCTCCCCAGCCAGCTTGTTTCACGTTTTCACCCAGGGCGAACTTGATGCCCTGGGGCGCGCCTTCAAAAACCAATCGGCCGGGGGCGAGACCGTCCCGCAGTTTGATGAGGCAGCTTTGGCCGCCAATGGGGTTCGCTGATCCGTGCAACAGGTTGACCGCCGTCACGCCTCCGGCCAATTGCTGATGAAGGTTGTCCGTCTCGCTATTCACCACGTCTTCAATCCGGACCATGGCGCTGGACGGCAGGGATGATTCGTTGACTGCGCCGAGGATTGCCGTGTGGCTGTGGGCATCGATCAATCCCGGGGTCACGTGCATCCCTTTGCCATCAATGACCAAAGGCTCGGTCGCCAGGCCGGACCTGTTCAAGCCTTGTCCAACGGCCTGGATGCGCGAGCCTTCGATCAGCAAATCCGCATGCTCCAATCGGCCCTGCGGGCCGCAGGTCCAGACCGTGGCGCCAGAGATCAAGACGGAGGCTGGCGCGACCAGCGGCCCGCGCCCTTCGAGCGGGGACCGCGCCACACGAGCACGGTGCAAAAGGCGCAATTCCTCGCGGTTTTTCTCCTTTGGTTTGGCCGAACCGTTCTCCGAAGATGTCCCCTTGGGCGCCGGTGATTTGTCCGGTGTGCCGGCGGGCGCGGCGGCGGCCGGTGCGACCGTCTTCTCCGGTGCTTCCCGGGGGGCCTCCGTACCCGGCGTGGATTCGCCCGCCGCCTGTGCCACCGCACGAGGCGTCTCCCGACCGGGCAGAGCGGTGGTTGCCACGGGTTCTCGATAAACCCGGCCATTGATCCAGCTTTCAGCAACTTTGGTGTCGGGGTCGAAATAACTTGGACCATCAATGATCGTGAGGTTTGCCAGCTTGCCGGGTTCGATGGTTCCGAGCTCGTTTGCCATCCCGCAGAGTTTCGCGGGCACAGTGGTCAGCGCTGCCAGCGCATCGTCCTCCGAAAGCCCCCGATCCATGGCCAACTGGAGATTGCGGCGAAAGTCCTTGCGCTCTTTGAGCCCGTAGGTGGTGAGCGCTATCTCACAGCCGTTGCTCCGCAAAATCGCCGGATTCTCGGGTGCCCAGTCCCAGGCGCGCAAGGCGTCCAGCTTCACCTGCTCCCAGTCGGCTTCGTCTGGCAACTTGGCCAAACTTGGGAAATTCAGCGGAACGATAAAACCTGCGCCTGCCGCCCTGGCAAGCTCCGGCCGGCGCCACTCCTGTCCGGACGCCAGGATGCAGCAGCGCAACCCGAGTTCGCGCCCGAGCGCGCCGGCCCGCTCGACCATCAGCACGCTGCCAGGCTCAAAACAGACAGGCACTTCCTTATTGACCGCCGACTCCAACGCCTGCAATGAAGCGTTAAACAGGGGACGCTGGCGCGCATCCATCGCATTGGTCTTCGACGCGAAGTGGTATTGTGCGTCAAAAAAGGCCTGCCGGATCGCGGCTATCGCGCCCATCAACGACATGGGAAAGGCCCGTTCCTCGCGGGACGAGGCTTCGAAAGCGGCGTGGTGGAACACGTCGGGTTTGAGGATGGTTTCCTCCCGCTGGGCGTCCCCCAGCGCGACCAGGGCGCTAGTGCCGCGCAGCAGCCCTTTCGCGGGAGACATTACCGCGCTCGTGAAACCCAGTTCACGCAGGCCTGACAGCGTCTTCTTATCGGGGGTGTAATTCAGCGCGACCCGGTATTCAGGAGTGATCAATTCCAGCTCATGAACCCCGGGCCGGTCGAGCGGACGTTGTTCGGACGTGCCGAAGAATCGCGCAACCCCCGCCGTGAGATCGTTATCATTGGTGTCGAGAGCCGGTTCTTGAGCCGCGCCGGAAATGGGAGGGTTGGTGGAGCCGGGCACCACACACAGGTCGATGAATCCAGCGTAAATGGTTCGCCCGGACTGCGGCCAGACACGGGCGTCAGCCGGGGCGGTGGCGTTGGTCCCCACGGATTCAATGCGTCCATCACGGATCACGATCGTGGCTTTTTCCAGGACCTCGCCCGGCTTGACCACCACCCTCGCTCCGGTCAGGGCATGGACACCCGGAGGCAACGGGCGGTAGCCGGGGGCCAGAAAGGTGGAACCGGGCGCCATTTGGCACGGATGTAGCGGCATTGATTGCAACATTCACCTCAACCGGTGTCGGCGT
>JBBQYD010000077.1:0-14275 GCA_038209025.1 Verrucomicrobiota bacterium
ACGGCGGCAGGCGTTTTTCACGACGGCAAACGCCTCTGGCAGAATCTCACTCAGCCGCCGGGCCAGTTCATCATTGTTCTCGATCCGGCAAAGCTCTTCCTTCCAAGTGGCGGTTTTTTGCCGAAGTGTCTCCTCCGGGGCCTTTTGCAGCTCCGCTTCCAGAGCATTGATCTTGGTCACCAGCGGACGGAGCCGCTTAACCTCCCGATCATTCTTGGACCCAAAAACTTTTTTAACAATTAAACCGATCATGATTACTTTCGAAACTTTAGACGCTACGGAATCGCCAGAAAGGCGTCAAAGACTTTAAGGATGATACGCTTAAGGAGACGAAACACAAGAACGCCTTCCAAGCCGGAAAACCTGCTGAAATCGGTATGCGCCGCTGCTTCTGGGTTCAAGCATCCCTGCGCTGGGCGAGGATCAACTCTCGGACCCCTTTGGGATCGGGAATGGACCTGAGTTGTTCCGAGGCTTCCACAGTTGCCGCGGTGGAAAGCGTCAGGTTGCCGATCCCAATCATCCGTTGCATCAAACTCTGATCCACATCGATCGATCGGATGTCTTTTGGGTTATAATCCTGATAACACTTGGACAGGATGCCGCGTTCGACGGTCACTCGCCCAGGGTAAATCCGCAGTACGGTTGAGGAGCGGCGGAAATATGCGATGATTGGCGGCACGATGAGCCAGAAGAAAAACAGGTACCAAAAGAACCCCCACCACGAAGGTCTGACCTCCGCCAGCAATTCCCCTTGAGGCTGGGTGGTTCCGCTCGTGTGGACCTGTTGCGCAACCAGTTTCTCGGCGACTGGGTAGCCGCACACCGGGCAGGCGTGCGCGGAGGGAGAAACCGGCTTTCCGCATTCAGGGCACTCGATCAATGGCATGCCTTACTGAATACCTGTTACGGTGCCGATTGACAGCAAAAATCGCCGAAGGGCAAACGGACTACCTGACCGGCGGCGGGTGCCGGTCAGGTCCTCGACTGGCGTCTGCGGGTTCGGGATGGCGCGCGGTGTGACTTTTATTGCCGGTGATTGATGGCTGTGCCGTAGGCATATCAAACTGTCTTCGCTGATGACCGCAAAGCGAAACTTCACTGAGCCCTGATGCGATACAGGCGGCTTGGCTGTGTTGTTACATAACTGTCTGTCCAGGAGAGGCTTGCGCCGGTGGATATGACCGTCTCTGAGGCATCCGCCCAGCCAGCGGCGGCGAAACCATCACGCTTTTGGACCCGGTAGGTTCCGCCGGGGTGAGTGTTCCAGGTCAAACGGACGCCATTTTGCAGGCGGTCGGCGCTTAACAAGACCGGCATTTCCACGGAGGCAATAGCGCCTTGGCTGAGGTTGTAATAGGAGCCGCTGAAATGGTTCGCAAGGCTGAGAGAGCGGACCATGTAAAACTGGCCGCCGCCGGGAGCGGCTTGATCGAGATAGGAGAGGCTCGTAACCGGCGAACCGGTAATGCGAGTGAACGGACCGAGCGGCGAGCCGGAGCGATACGCATGGTATCCGAGTACGGGATCGGCAGCGGCGCCCCAGCTTAGCTGCACGCCGTTGCTATGCTGACTTGCCTGCAAGTTTACTGGTGGGGAAACCGGGTCCAGTCGCAATGTGGGATCCCCCATGAGCGCAATGTAAACGGCCCGCGTGAATTTCATCACCTTGGAAGTATAAAGGCCGCTGTTGTTGATCGATTGCAGCATGCTTTCCCCGATGGTTTCACCCAAGCCCATGCGGTGAAGAAACCAATGGGGTTCGCCGGACATGCAGGCAGCGAGCCCCATGGTCGGGGTCGCCAGGAAGGAACGTATAAAGTTGTCCTGTTCGTCCCAATCGCCAAACCAACTGCCGAACAGCATCACGAAGACCGCTTTGGCATCCAGCGCCACCACGTCCGTGCTCCAGGCATCGTAATAAGTGCCATGGGTGCCGAGTTCGCTGATGCCAGAGGGTTGTCCGCCGCCGCAACCATATGCGGCCAGGTACGCGCCGCTGCCCAGCATCGACACCCAGCGTTGGTCCGGCGGAGCTGAGTCCTCGGTGTTCGCCTCGACAATATTCCCCGGGCCTACCATGGGTTCAAAGCTACGGTAGCCGCTGGCGGCGACCGCCAGGCCGGCTTCATCCCCTCGCCGGTTGCCCATGAGTGCCCGCCTGGGGACATTCAACTGGTTGTGACGCCAGGCATGATCTTTGCGCAGATAGTTTCGCAAAAGCTCGGTCTCAGTTGGCCATGGCGCGGGTGCGCCGATGCCTGGCATATTATTGAAATCGACCCGGCCCACCATTAGCTCAAGATTGGACGGGATGTAGCTTGGGCTGATACTCGGGGCCGTGGGCCAGGATCCGTCCATGTCTCCGTAGAAGGCGTCGGCCGGCATCGGACGAGTCAGATGCCCATCGTAGTTCATATTCCCTGAATGGAGGACGGGAACATGGCCGACGAGGAAGACAGACTTGGTGCTGCCGGGGTTTAGCGCATATTCGGCTTGGATGAGATTGCGGACGTAAGCCGGGGTGTCCGATTCTGAAACATCGTGCCGAAGGACCGTCCAGCCATCGCCCACCAGGTCCACTTCGAGGGTGCTTAGCTCCGCGGCCAGCACAGTCGTCTGGTTGGTAGCCACGATCAGAAGGAGTCGTCCGCGGTCCTCTAAAGCCGGCGCCTGGATGCCCGCCAGTACATAACCGGAGCCGAGATAGCCCAGCACGGCATCCTTGATTATCTGGTATTCGTAAACCCCGCCCACACCGACGTCATAATCGGTGTATTGCGTGGCATTTCCGGCCAAAGTGACGAGTGGCGAACCCCAGGACGTGGCGTTCTTCGGTTTTCGATAGACCGTGTAGGAGTGGGCACCATAAGGATCCGGCTTCCAGTTCAGTTGCACCTGGGGAGGCGAGTCGAGCACGGCGGCGCTGATTTGGACCGCATACACAAAAGTGTTGTCCGCCCCCAAACCGCGCTGCGGCATTTCTAACATGGCGAACAAGAGCCAGATTTGCGCCAGTTGGCGCATTCTGAACCGCATCACTTCTACCTTTTGATATCCCATCCTCAGTATCGACCATTCTTGCCCAGACGAGGAGGATCTGAAATTAGGGAGTTTACCCGGAAGCGGGGGATTTAACCCTCAGACAAGGAGGAACCACGGACAAGTCAATGTCGGCAACTGGACGCAAGCAGACTCGAATTGAGGGCCCGCCCGCCCCCGGAGCGCCGGGCGCCAGCCTGGCTTAAGCTCGCTCTGATACCGCGTCCGGCCAAGGCTCGTCAATCCCGCAGGGCAGCCCGGGTAATTCATTTCTGCGACAGAGAACTTACTTCATTGGAGAAGCGTTCACGTTCGGCGGTTTTGTTGAGTTTCCCGGCGAGGTCTTCCAGTTTGCGATAAACGCCGAGCTTATCCGGGTAAGCGGGGAACTCTTTCAAGAGACCTTCAAACAGACCGTAAGCGGCGGCTGAGTCGCCGGCTGCTGATTTGCGTTCAGCCAGGATGAGGAGCAGCTTGAGCTTCTGTGGCCCGGAAGCCAATTTGAGTGCTTGCTCATATTCATGAACGGCTGAGGATGGCTTTCCTTGAGCCGCATAGAGCGAGGCGAGGCGCTCGGCCAGAATCGCGCTGTGTTTGGTAAGTTCCAGGTTTTCCAGCAGATCGGCGGCTTCAATAATGGATTTGCCGTTCGCCACGTTGAGATTAACAAGCCGCAAGTAGTACCATTCGAGCAACGGATTCCCGGTCCGGACAAAGGCCTGTTGCAGTTCATCGATATTGCGGGCGAATGGCCGGTAGAGCGGGTCTCCCAAAACCGTGGTCTGCCAGGAGAGCACCGGTTGCGAAGCATAGGCGCTTTCACCGAAGCTGAAGGCATGAAATAGAAAACGAGAGGCGAAGACGCCGAGGTCTGGCGTGCCTGCGAGGTAAGGTTCGGCCACGCAACCCATGGTGGCCGTGGCGCCTTTGGCGAGCAGGGGACCAGCCCAATGGCGGGTCGCGGAGCGCAGGGTGCCGGCGCTCAGAGAATGCAAATGATAAGCAAAAGCCCCGGGCATGAAATCGACCTGCGGTTGCGCGAACGGTCCGGATACATGCTCGTCATACCACCCCACATAAAAGGCGATATGGCTCATGGGGAATCCTGCGGGGAACGTTCCTGGGTTTTCATCAACCACCGGATCAAAGCCCAGCCTGCGGGCGATCTCCGCGGCGTTGCGAATCCACACATCGCCCGTCTTGTAGCCTTCCTCAGTGGTGTTCCGGATATCGAAATAGGTATTGCCCCATAGCCCGGTCTGCTCCGCGAACATGGCTTTGTCCACGAGCCCCCGCGCGATTTCCGGTGTGGGGCCATCCAACCGTGCCACCATCAACAGCCCGTTTGTGGGGTGAAGACCTGCTGAGTTGGTCGCGGAGAAAAACGGGTTGGCCAATGGGCCGCTGATTGGGAGCTTGCGCTCAAGCAGCGGGAGAAAGGCCAGTTCGCTATCCACGGCCGCCTCGTTGCGCTGCATTTCTGGCCGCATCTTTTCGGTGGCTTCCTCTTTGACGCCAGGGTCTTTGGCAATGCGCACCGGCACCCCGTAGCAGAGCACCGCGTAGCGGATTTTAGACGCCACGATGCCCGGCTCATTGTGGGCCGGTTTGTTGGTGCTTGCCAGGACCGGTTGGAGCCCGGTTTTCCAGAGCTTTTGTCTTTCCAGGAATTCAAACAACGGCCGTTGGAGGTCTGTTTGAAAGTCGGCTCGGGACATTTCCTCCGCGGAGGGCAGGGCAAACCCCACGATCTGGGCCGGCGGGACCTTGCGAGCCTTGCCGTAATGCTCCGCAGTCGCCTTGGATTCCGGCATGCGGCTGTTGTAAACGACCACGACTTCACTGCCGGGGTTTTCCGCCGCCGCCGCCAACCAGGCGCAAACCAAACCGCAAACCGCCAAAACACGTTTCATCTTAACTTCTCTGTAAATCCGTTTCGTCATCTCCCACAGGCCGGTGTCCTCACCCGGCGCTTCCGTCCAATTCTCATCCTCGGTGGCGAGCGGTGGCGCATGAAGCCGTCTTTATGGACAGTCCCGCGGAGAAAGGGTTCAACTTGTTTCCCAATTCAACTCTCACTCGTGACTCGCAGTCCGTCAAAGGCGAGTTCCACCCCAGGTGGCAGTTCGGCCTGAGCCACGTCATGGTCGTAATAGTGTGTCAGGTGAGTAAAGTAGGTGCGTTGCGCGCCAATTCTTCTGGAGGCGGCCAGCGCCTCATCCAGGCACATGTGCGTGGGGTGCGGCTCCGGGCGCAGCGCGTCGAGCACGGCAATTTCCACGCCGCGGATTTGGGTGACTACTTCGTTGGGAACCTCCCGGCAGTCGCTCATGTAGGCGAGACGCTTCTTACCGTTTTGGACGAAGAGGAAGCCCAAGGTCTGGGTGCGCCCGTGCGGCAGCCGCAGTGGGGTGATTTCCAAATCGCCCAGGGCGAACGGCCCGGTGATGATGTGCTCCTCCGGGATGAAGTAGCCCTTTGGCCAGGGGCCGCCGTTGAAGGCATAGGCAAACACCCGCCGCAAATCCTTCATGGTTGCTTCGCTGGCATAAATAGGCAGACCCTTGCCGCCGCGCAAATCGCACACTCTCCGGCAGTCGTCCAATCCCATGATGTGGTCCGCATGTGCATGGGTGATGAGCACCGCGTCCAGGAAACCGAGCTTCTCGCGCAGCATTTGCAGCCGGAACTCAGGCGTGGTGTCCACCACGAGCTTGACTGTCTCGCTGGCCACGTAAATGGAGGCGCGCAGCCGGTGGTTCTTTGGGTTCGCAAGGAAACTGGCGGGGTAATCTTTGCCGATAATCGGCACCCCGTGCGACGTTCCGGACCCAAGGAAAATAAACGAAAATCCCATTACCGCCGCAACGTAACAAATCCAGACCGGGGGCAGAAGCTGAAAGGTTTAAGAACGACGGGACTGTCGCATGGGCCACTCGTAGATTCAGCTTTCCCAATCCAACCGGAAAGTGCAGCTTCATCCATGGATGAATTTTGCTCGCATTATGCTCCGCGTTCTCTGCGTTTTTTTCGGGTTATTCGGCTTTATGATCGCTCGGGCCGACCAGGCGGAACCGAATGGTGGGGACCTGGTTGCCCCTTCCGCCTACCGCGCCGAACTCAGTGACCTGCACATCCTCCAGGATTACCGGCCCTGCAAAAACTCCTTTGTATTGGGCCTGGAAACCCGTTCCGAGCGTCCGCCCATGATCCGCGCCGGAGAAAGACGCACCATTCTCCGTGCCGCCGGTACCGGCAGCCTCCGGCACATTTGGGAAACCCACCGTGGCACACCCGCGCCTTTTATCCTGGAGTTCTTCATTGATGGCGAGCCCCAGCCCAGCATTCGCGGCAGCCTCGCCGATATCATCGATGCTGCTCGGAACGCGGAACAACGCTTCGCCATCAACCCCGGCGGTGTGGTCCCGAAAAACTCCTACAATCTTTATTTGCCAGTTCCCTTCAATCAGTCCCTGCGCGTGGACCTCGTGGCCATCGCACCCATTGACCTGGTGTTTCTGCAACTCGATTACCGGCTTGAGGACCCGTCGTTAAAGGGCGTGCGTCTCGTGCAGGAAGGGCAGGGGGCTGACCTGCGGCTTGCCTACACGGGGTTGCCTCGGCTTTTCGGCGAATCCAGGAAAACCACCCTGCTTACCCAACGATTTGACACGGTGACAGGTCAGGCTGTCGCCTTGAAGGGCCCGGGGATCATCCGGCGTCTGGCTGTTGAAGCTCCTCCAGGCGCACGATTGCGCATGAGCTTTGACAACGCCTCCAGTCCCGCCGTCGATGCCCTGGTGGCTGATTTCTTTGGTCCCTTCCGAGGCCCGGCCCTCAGCAGCAACCAGTGTTTCCTCCCCATGCCGTTCAAGACCTCCGCTGAAATCATGATTCTGCCTGGCGCTTCCAACGCGCCCTGCCGAATCCAGGCGGATCTGGAGAAAACGCCGGCATTCTCGCACAACTGGGGATGGTTCCATGCCAAGTCCAGCGAACCCCAGCAGGCCAGCGGCTTTGAGCCCGTGCAGGTGCTCTACGCTCGCGGTCGCGGCCATTGGCTCGGAATGTCCATCTACCGCACCGGTCACGATCATGGTGGAGGCGATTTCGCCGTGGTGGATGCCGAGTCTCCCACGCCGGGCTTCCTCCATGGCATTAATGGCGAAGACTATTTCTCGTTTGCCTGGTTCGGCCGCGGCGAGAATTTCCCCTACTCCGAGGCCTTCGACAACGACACCGGACGGCTCCGCCTGCACCTCGAGAATCCCTATCCCTTCCGGAAATCCATTCAGATTGGCTGGGGAACGCTTCAGGGTCAGAACCCTCGCGCGGTCAGCTACTGGTACCAGGATACCCCGGCGGACAAAACGCTATCGGTGGCCGAGTCGCGCGGCTTGCGGTGGGAGGTTTTCGGCCCGCGTGAGGCGCCGCTTAGACCCGACGGCTACTCGCCGGACACCAGCTCCGTGGAGCACCTGTTCGCTCCTTTGCCAGCGGAATCAGCACTCGATTCCGGTCAACCTTTGCCGATCGTCCATCTCTACCGCGGCCGTTACACGGGCCAATTCAATGGCTGGTCCGGGCAGGTCGGCGTTGGCCCCCATCTCAACCTCATGTACATTTACGGCCACGTAATGGATCTGAAATCAAACCACCACATGGGCTATTACGCGCGTTTGATGATGGCCCGCTCGCTCTTGCGCAGCCCGCGTGCTCAGCAAGTCCTCCTCCAGTTCTCCTATGACGACCCACTGGAGATGCAACTCAACGGCCAGCCAATCCTTGAGGATTTGAACGCTCGCGAAGGATTCGTCACCAAGTCCATCCCTGCCCGCCTGGTTCCCGGTGAAAACCGGCTCCTCATTCGCATGGTCGATACCCCCAACAACAATACCGGCTGGGCCGCCCTGA
Organism: Verrucomicrobiota bacterium; assembly: GCA_038209025.1. Lineage (GTDB taxonomy): Bacteria > Verrucomicrobiota > Verrucomicrobiia > Limisphaerales > UBA8199 > JBBQYD01. The sequence goes on from JBBQYD010000077.1 coordinate 7,957, forward strand.
GCCTTCGCGTGCTCGACCGCACAGGTCGCGACATTACCCACGACCTCCAATAATGCTTTACGTTTCACTGCCGCTGCGCGTGAGTGGTTCCGTGATCCGTCTTGACTGTCACCACGTTTGCCTTTATACGGTTGTCTATCAGCAGTCACGCTAAATAAACCAACGCTATTGCAGGAGGCAGAATGCTAAAAATGAAAGACCTATATTTGCGGGCAAAAAACTTGCGGTGCCAATTCGCCATTCTTTGCTTTGGCAGCCTTTTGGCCTTGGCCATCGCCGGTTGCCAATCCCCTCAGTTTTCCAATCTCGCTGCCAAAGCTGGCGAGCCGTCCGAATCCATGGTACTCAATGAAGGCGACACTCTAGTCATCAACTTCCCCGGTGCGCCCAACCTCAACACCTCCCAAAAAATCCGGCGTGATGGACGCATCACCTTGCCCGTGGTAGGTGAGTTCAGAGCTGCAGGGGTTACCCCTTCGGCCATGGAAAAACAGTTGGTCAAACTCTTCGAGTCCGAGTTGGTCCAAAAGGAGGTCAGCGTTACAGTGGAATCTTCCGTGTTTCCTGTCTTCGTTACCGGCGCGGTGCTTCGCCCCGGCAAAATCGTCTCAGACCGCCCCCTCACCGCGCTCGAAGCAATTATGGAAGCTGGCGGGTTCGACTACTCCAAAGCCAATCTCAAGGCTGTTACTGTCATCCGTCATGAAAATGGGCAGACCAGTCACCATAAACTGGACTTGAAAAGGGTCCTAAAGGGCGGGCAAAGCGATCCTTTCAAGCTGAAACCCTCGGATATCATCTACGTTCCCGAGCGGTTCACTTGGTTCTAAGCTGCACGCGCCATCCCGAATTCCGGGGTCTTTATTTTGATAAGCTGCTGTTTATCAGCAGCTTATTGTTTTTATTACGGAGGTCAAGGGTCTCCAGGCGGCACCTTCACTCCCCAACCCTTGCTGCCAACGCCGGTTATTGTGCAGGGAATGAAACTCTTGGCGCAGCGAATGCTGCACTCAAGCCATTGCGTTTTTGAGAAACCGGTATGCCCGAACCACCTAGATTAACATGGAATAGGGAATGCCCCGTAATTATACGGAATAACGGTCGTAAAATCCGGCAGGGTTTTAGGCGGGGACAGATTTACTAATAGATGGTATGATGGAAAACTATGACATTCGTTTTCCATTCCACTCCTTGGAGCTTGGAACCAAGCACGAATGAATACACAGAATTTGAGGTTGTCGTTAGCAACATATGGTCAGACCCCTCCGGTGGGGTATGCAATTCTGGTTGGGGAGGCCCCTGTCGGCCCTTGGGTAGGTGCAAAGTGTATGGAATTGTGTGACGCGCATCCGTAATAACCCGGAGGACCATCCGTAATTTTTGTCGCAAAATCCTGTTTTACAATAGGTAATGAATAGTGTAAAGATTTACGGCACTGGGCACAGGCTCATTCGGGAGGACGGGGTTTCTGGGGCCGCCTGAAAAGTGCGAACGCAGGCAATCATGGAAATGGGAATGAATAACATGGCAGTCGAGGTGAGCGGGGAAACCGCTGTAGCGTCCCTTGCCTGGTACTGCGCCCGCACCAAACCGAAGAGCGAGCATCTCGCGGCCGCGAATCTGCGGCGCAGCTTGGGTCTGGAAGTTTTTCTACCGCGCCTCCGCTCCGAACAGGTCACCTGCCGGGGCGTCGTCAAGAACATCACTGAGCCGTTGTTCCCCTGTTATGTTTTCGTGCATTGTGTTCTCAGCGAGAGCATCCAACAAATCCGCCACACTTTTGGCGTCAGCAGCCTTGTCAACTTCGGTCTCCGCGTGCCGGTCGTGCCAGACCCGGTCATCACGGAGCTGCAGGGGTGTTTTGGCGAAGGACAAACCATGGTTATGAACAATCATCCAGCCGTCGGTGATGATGTGACAGTTGGCGCCGGGGCTTTCTTCGGGATGCGCGCCGTGGTGCTGCGTTCCTGGCCCGCCAAGCGCCGGGTACAAATCCTGCTGGATATTCTGGGGCGGCCTACGCCCATCGAGGTGCATAGCAGCCTGGTTACCTTGGACTCCAGGCCCATGGCCCGGATGCTCCCTTCCTTGGCGGCGACCGCGGTGCAAAGGGTCGCATAGTTTTAACTCTTCTGCCGTGTGGCGGGAGTCAGCTTGGGGTAATGAGTATCATGCGGGGCAAAAGGCTCCCGCAATGAGCAGATGGAAAATGGGTTTACAGGCGTGCCGGATAGGCCGGGCGCCACGCTGAAAAGTGAAGCAGGACCTTCTGCAACACCAAGTGCGGAGCCTTGTAGAAATCAGGATTTTGGAGCAAAGCGGATCAGGAGAAGGATCAGTATGAACTCAATCGAAAAAGATGTCGGTTGCATCCAGGGGGGCGAGGCCACGTCGCAAAGGGTGGAACTCTGGAAGCGATGTCTCGATATCGTGTGCGTCATTCTCGCCTTGCCGTTGCTGGTTCCTATCGCCTTTGCCATCGGTCTGCTGATTAAGTTGGTCTCCCCCGGCCCCGTTCTCTTCAAGGCTCACCGCGTCGGTCTGAATGGCAACCTGTTCTACTGCCTCAAGTTCCGCACCATGAAAGTCAACGCGGATACCTCCAATCATCAGCAATACACTGCTCAACTAATCCAGAATCCGGATGCTCCGATGGTCAAGCTGGACAACAAAGACGCCCGCATTATCCGCTTTGGCAGAATGATTCGGGCTGCCGGGTTGGATGAACTCCCCCAGTTGATCAACGTCCTCCGCGGCGAAATGAGCCTGGTAGGACCTCGCCCGTCGCTCCCCTATGAGCACAAGAATTTTCTGCCCTGGCACCGCCGGCGTTGTGATACCCTCCCGGGCCTGACCGGCCTCTGGCAAGTCTCCGGAAAGAACAACACCACCTTCGAGCGCATGATGGAACTCGACATTTGGTACGCCCGCAACAGAAGCCTGGCGCTCGATCTGGCCATCATTTCCAAGACGCCCTACGCTATCGTTAAGCAAGTTGTTGAAACCCGCCGCCGCGTCAGGACGTTGGAGGCTGCGGAGCAACGACCGACCACCGGCGAGCCCCGCCGGCTCAAGGTCGCCACCCAGATCAACACCCTTCTCCAGTAACGGAACCTCGGCCTTTGGAGCAACTATATGAACCATCCATTAAAAGTCGGTGTCGTCGGATGCGGTTATTGGGGACCCAACCTCATCCGGAATTTCCGTGCGCTTTCCGATTGCCAGCTTAAGCTGATTTGTGACCTGAGCGAGCCTCGCCTTAAGCACATGCGCTCCCTTTACCCCGAGGTGGAGGCCACCCAGGACTTTAATCAAATGTTGAACGGGGCAGGCCTCGACGCCGTCGTCATTGCCACCTCCGTCAAGTTCCATCACGCCATGGCCAAAGCCAGCCTCGAAGCCGGCAAACACACTTTCATCGAAAAGCCCATGGCCTCCTCCTCGGCCCAGTGTGAGGAACTGGTCGAGCTCGCCCGCAAGAACGGCCTGATCCTCATGATCGGCCACACTTTCCTCTACTCCCCCGCCGTCAGGAAGATCAAAGAGATCGTGGACCGTGGGGATATTGGCGAGATTCGTTACATTTCCGCGCGCCGTCTGAACCTCGGCCTCTTTCAAAAAGACATCAACGTGGCTTGGGACCTGGCCCCGCACGATATCTCGATCATTCTGCACATTTTCGATGAACTGCCGTTCAGTGTGAATTGCCGCGGGAGCGCTCACGTCACTCCCGGCATCGAGGACGTCACCTCCATGTGCCTCACTTTCCGACGGGACCGCTCTGCCATTGTTCAGAGCAGTTGGCTGGACCCGCGCAAAATTCGCGAGATGACCATCGTCGGCAGCAAGCGCATGATCGTCTATGACGACGTTGCCCCCCTCGAAAAAATCCGCATCTTCGATGCACGGGTTGAAACGCCCCCTCATTACGATACTTTCGCCGAGTTCCATTACGCCTATCACTACGGGGATGTCTATGCCCCGTATATCAAACAGGAAGAACCGCTCCGCACCGAATGCCAGCACTTCCTGGATTGTATCAAGAGCGGCAGCCGGCCCATCTCTAACGGCGAGCAGGGGCTTCAGCTCGTCAGAATTCTGGAGGCATCTTCCCAGTCCTTGAAGCAAAACGGCAGCCCGGTGGACCTGACCCCGCAACCGGAAGCTACGCGCCTGCCAGTCATCGCCGCTAGCGGGAATGGCTCATCTCGCAACGGCAACGGAAATGGGGACTCTAAGGTGCCCCTCCGCCGGACCCCGCGCAAGCGCTCCCAAGCCACCCCCGAAATCAGCATGTAGTCCCGCCCTCATTTGCTCTGATCACCGTCCACTGATACCTGTTCACTGGCTACCGCCCTCAGCCCCTGCGTCTGAACACCCGTCCACCCGATGCCCTCCTACAAAGAGTTCCAGCTCATCGCCCCCGACGTTAAACTCGGCAAAGATGTCCGCATCTTCGGCTTCACCAACCTCTATGGCTGCGAAGTCGGAGACGAATCCAAGGTCGGCACCTTCGTTGAAATCCAGAAAGGCGCAAAAATCGGACGCCGCTGCAAAATCTCCAGCCACACCTTTATCTGTGAAGGAGTCCAGATCGAAGACGAAGTATTCGTCGGTCACGGCGTCACCTTCATCAACGATCGCTACCCCCGCGCCACTACTGAAGATGGCTCTCTCCAGACCGAGGCCGATTGGAAATGCGTGAGCACCACCGTTAAGAAGGGTGCCTCCATCGGTTCCGGCGCCACCATCCTCTGCGGTGTTACCATCGGGGAACGCGCCGTCATCGGTGCCGGCAGCGTGGTTACCAAAGACGTTCCTGCGGGCGCCACGGTGGCTGGTAATCCAGCCCGCCCTTTGGCGAAACGGTAGGAAGAGCCTAACTCCGCAGCGTGGGATCGTGTCCAACTTTCAACTCCCAGCTTGCGATACTCAACTGCTTTCCGATTGGGATGCTCTGGTCCGGTTGCATGAGAATTGCTCTTTCTTCCACCTCAGCGCCTGGCCCCGGGTTCTGATAGACAGTTATGGACACCGCCCAGTCTGCCTAATGACGGGGGCGAGTACGCGCCAGGACCTGCTTCCCCTGATGGAAGCTGCCAGCCCGGTCGCGGGGAGACGCGGAATCTCTCTGCCCTTTGCGGATTTCTGCCATCCCTTGGCGCATGATGCGGATGCGGCCCTCCAGTTGCAGCAAGCAGCTTTAGAGGAGGGACACCAGCGCCGCTGGAAGTTTATGGAATTTCGCGGCCCCTGCTCCCTGCCAGGCGCCAGCCCCTCGATCACGTTCCATGCGCACATCGTCGATCTGCGCGGCGGACCTGAAGCCATCCTCGGCCGATTTGAAAGTTCCGTTCGCCGGGCCATCCGCAAAGCCGGGCAGTCAAATCTCGAAATCCAGGTCGGACGAACCCTCCAGGATATAAACGTGTTCTACAATCTGCACAGTCTCACGCGCAAACGTCACGGCCTGCCGCCGCAACCGTTCCGCTTTTTTGCGAGCATCGCCCGGCATGTTTTCGAACTTCGCGCCGGATTCGCCGTGATCGCCCGGCTTGAAGGCCGGCCGGTCGCCGCCTCGGTCTTTTTCCGCCATGGACGCGAAGCCATCTACAAATATGGCGCCTCAGATTTTAGCTACCAGCACCTCCGCCCGAGCAACCTCGTGATGTGGGAAGGCATAAAAGCCTGCGCCGCAGAAGGCTCAGAATACCTCCACCTGGGCCGCACCTCGGTCGGCGACGAAGGTCTGCGCCGATTCAAGCTCGGGCTCGGTGCCCGCGAAGAAACCTTGCACTATTACCGGTATGACTATCGCCAGGACGCGTTCGTTACTGGCAAAGACCGTGCCGAAACTTGGGTAAATCGCGTCTTTGGCCTCATGCCCATCCCCTTACTGCGCCTTTGTGGCAAAATCCTTTACCCGCATCTAGCCTAGTTGCTCCTCCACCGTCCACCGACGCACTGAATTATGTCCGTTAACAAACCATCTCCGCCGCCAACTTCTGGCATCAAAACCGGCGACATTCTCCACATCCTCTTTCGCCACAAGTGGAAGATTCTGATCATCGCCATTCTCGGCGTCATTGGCGCGGGGGTCCTGCCCTTCGTCATGTCGCCCCCGTGGGAGTCGGAGGCCAAGCTGCTCATTCGCTACGTCATCGAATCCAAATCCCCCACCCAGGTCGGACCCGAAGAAGGCCGCGTCAAATCCCCCGATTCACGTGGGGAGACCGTCATTGGCTCTGAACTGCAAATCCTCACCAGCTACGACCTCGCCTATCAGGTGGCTGACATCGTCGGCCCCCAGAAGATCCTG
>JBBQYD010000078.1:0-14266 GCA_038209025.1 Verrucomicrobiota bacterium
GTGCTCCACGGCGCCTCGATGAAATTGTTGCTGTTCTCCGTCCTGCTGGTCCAGGCGGTGCTGCCGGTGGGCGACCTCACGAAGATCGCCGCGGCGGTGGCCTTGATCACCGGCGTGCTGCTCGTCACCGTCGCGGTCGGACTCGTCGAGTCGTTGATGGCCCGCGCCGCGTTCAGCCGGGTGCCGTTGCTGCTGACGACGGCGTTTCTGCTCTGCGTGTTTGCCCTGTTGATCGCGTGGACCGGAGGTGCGGCGTGAACCATCCCTTGAACCTGCTCATCGGACTGGCCATGGGGCTGAACCTCGTCGCCCTGGGCACCAGCCGGGTGCCGACGCTGATCCGCGTGGCCGCGGTGCAGGGCATGATCCTGGGCATCATGCCGCTGGTCATCGAGCATGAGTGGCGGGTGACGGTCCTGCTGGTGGCGGCCGCCACGGTGGCCATGAAGGGCGTGGTGATCCCGTCCCTGCTGCGCCGGGCCATGCGCACCGCCAACATCGACCGCGATCTGGATCCCCTGATCGGCTTTCTGCCGTCCCTGCTGCTGGGCGCGGCGGGCATGGTGGGCGCGGTGGTCCTGGCACGGCGGCTGCCCCTGCTGCCGGAACATCACGAATCCCTGCTGGTGGCCGGCTCGCTGGCGTCCGTGTTCACCGGCCTGCTGCTGCTGATCGGACGGTCCAAGGCCATCTCCCAGGTCTGTGGCTACCTGATCCTCGAGAACGGCATCTACCTCTTCGGCCTCCTCCTGATCCAGTCCGTTCCTTTGATGGTCGAAGGCGGCATCCTGCTCGACCTGACGGTGGCGGTGTTCGTCATTGGCATCATCGCGGACCGCATCCAACGGGCGTTCGACACGCTCGACACGCGCAAGCTGACTGTGCTCCGAGAATGAAAGAACTGCTCCTCATCTTTGTGCCGCTGCTGGCGGCGGGGTTGGCGGCCCTTTGGCCCTACAACCGCACACGCCCGTGGTTCCTGCCGGCGGCCGCGCTGGCGCATGCACTCCTGGCGTTCGGACTCTTGCTGCAGCCGCCTGCGGCCCCGTTCCACGCGTGGCTGGGTTACGACCCCCTGACCCGGGCGATGTTGCCGGCAGTCTCGCTGCTATTCCTCTGCTGCGCGGCCTACGGCGTCCCCTATCTGCGGTTGCGGGCGGAACGTTCCAACCGCGTCTTCGTGCCGGCGTTCCTCGCGGCTCTGGGCCTGATGAGCGCGGCGCACATGGCGCGGCATCTGGGAGTCCTGTGGATCGCGACGGAGGCCGTCACCTTGTCCTCGGTGCCGCTGCTGCATTTCAACAACACCCCGCGTGCCTTTGAAGCGACCTGGAAATACCTGCTCGTGGGCGGCACCGGGATCGCGCTGTCCCTGCTCGGCTCGTTCTGTCTGGGCTACGCTTCGCTCCACGGTGGCGGGACTGGCGACCTGACGTTCACGGGGTTGATGGCGCAGGGCGCGGGACTGTCGCGGCCGTGGGTGTTGATTGCCTGGGTGCTGCTCCTGGTCGGTTACGGCACAAAAATGGGCCTGGCGCCGATGCACACCTGGAAACCTGATGCGTACGGCGAAGCGCCGGGCATTGTCGGTGCGATGCTCGCCGGCGGCGTTACCACCGTAGCCTTCACCGCCGTCCTGCGCGTCCGCGCGGTCGTTGAGGCCGCGGGCGCGGGCGTGGTGGCCAGCCGGACGCTGCTGGTCATCGGGTTGTTTTCGACCCTGGTGGCCGCTCTGTTCCTGCTTTCCGCCCGCGATTTCAAGCGGATGCTGGCCTATTCGAGCGTCGAGCACATGGGTATCCTCAGCCTGGGTGCCGCGTTGGGCGGCGTCGGGCTGTGGGCGGCCTTTTTCCATGTCTGGAACAACAGTATGACCAAAGGCTCTCTGTTCCTCAGCGCGGGCAACATCCGCCGCGCGGCCGGCGGGCGGACGATAGACGAAGTCAGCGGCATGTCGGTCATCACCCCGCGCTCTGCGGCGCTGTTCGTAACCGGGCTGTTCGCCGTGACGGCCTGCCCGCCGTTCGGACCGTTCTTCAGCGAACTGCTCATCGTAAAGAGCGCCTTTGCCACCGCGCACGGGTGGGCGGCAGGGTTCTTCCTGGCCTGTCTGCTGCTGGCGTTTTTCGGTCTGACCCGGGTTGTGTTTGCCATCGTGTATGGCCGGCCCCGCCAGGCCGCCCGCGAACTGGACCCGCGCTTTCGTGAGACCCTGGCCGTGATTCTGCCGCCCGTGGTGTTGCTCCTGCTGTCGCTTTGGCTGGGCCTGGCCACGCCGGACGTGCTGCGCGAGGCGTGGACGGCGGCGGTCCAACAACTTTCTCCCACGCCATGAAACGAGACACTCCTTTCGCCCTGCTGACCAACGGTGCCGCGCTTCCGTGGGCCGAAGTCCCCGAATGGCCGCTGGCTGAATTCCTGGGCTATGTCGGCGCCGAACTGGACCGTGGCGAGCGCCTGAGCAGTCTCTTCGGCGTGCCGGAAGGCACGTCGCTCCGGCTCGTCGCCGTGCTGGCCTTCGACGCCGGCAACACGTTGGCAATCGGTCGCACTCAGCCGTTCTCCGGCTCCTTTCCCGCGCTGACTCCCACGCACGCGCAGGCTCACTTGTTCGAGCGTGAAATCTGGGAACAGCACGGCGTCGTCCCCAAAAACCATCCTTGGTTGAAGCCGGTGCGCAAGGACCACGGCGCCGGCCCAGCGGTGGGTGATTTCTTCCGGGTGGATGGCCGCGAGATTCACGAAGTGGCGGTCGGGCCCGTGCATGCGGGCATCATCGAGCCGGGGCATTTCCGCTTTCAGTGTGCGGGCGAGGATGTGCTGCATCTCGAGATTGCGCTCGGCTTCCAGCACCGAGGCGTTGAGGAAGCGCTCGCGGGCGGCCCGCATCGCGCTACTGTTTATCAAATGGAAACGGTGGCCGGCGACACGACCATCGCCCACGCCACCGCTTATGCCACCGCCCTTGAAGCCTTGGCCGGGACGGAGGCGCCGTTACGCGCGCAATGGCTGCGCGCCATCGCCCTCGAACTCGAACGGTTGGCCAACCACACCGGCGATCTCGGTGCGCTGGCAGGGGACGTGGCATTTCTGCCAACGGCCTCGGCCTGCGGCAAGGTTCGCGGCGACTTTCTTAACCTCACCGCGATGCTCTGTGGTAATCGCTTCGGGCGCGGCTTGGTTCGGCCGGGCGGTTGCCCGCAGGATGGCGATCCGGAACGTCTGGGCCGGTTGCGCGAACAGCTCGAAACGGCGCTCAGCGAAGTCCAACAGGCGGCCGCGTGGCTGTGGGATGCCGCGTCGGTTCGAACGCGATTTGAGCACACGGGCCACCTGCATGCGAAACAGGCGGTCGAGGTTGGCCTGGTCGGTCCCGCGGCCCGCGGCTGCGGCTTGGTGCGCGACGTGCGTTTCGATCACCCGGCCGGTTGGCATCGCTTCGCACAGGTGCCGGTATCCGTCTGGCCGGACGGTGACGTGTTTGCCCGCACCCGCGTGCGCTGGCTGGAAATCCAGCGCTCCGGCGACTTTCTGCGCGAGCAGTTGGCCACCGCCCCCGAAGGCGAAACACTGGCGCCACTTCCCGCGCTGGCGCCGAACACGCTCGCGGTGGCGCTGGTCGAAGGCTGGCGGGGCGAGGTATGCCACGTCGCGCTGACCGGCGCGAACGGCAGGCTGCGACGCTATAAAATCACCGACCCGTCCTTCCACAACTGGACCGGGTTGGCGCTCGCCTTGCGCGGCCAGCCCATCTCGGACTTCCCACTGTGCAACAAGAGTTTCAACCTGAGCTATTGTGGCTTTGACCTGTAACGCCACACTGAACCCATGTTCATCCACGACACTTTATTGAATCGTTTGAAGCGCGGCTGCGAGACGATGGCTTATCCACAAGGCGCGGCGCCCGCGCTGCCCGACCGCCACGGCGGCGGCCTGCGGGTCGAAGCCGCCAAATGCGACGCTGGTTGCTCCGCCTGCGTGAGCGTGTGCCCAACGGAAGCCATCACTCGCCCGGCGGGCCAACCCGTCGCGCTCGACCTTGGCCGCTGCCTCTTTTGCGCCGAGTGCGTCCAGGTTTGCCCCACCAAGGCCATTACCCAAACCGGCGACCACCGCCTGGCGGTGCGCCGCCGTGAGGACCTCGTGCTCGGGGATGCCGGCCGGGAACAGGTGCGTCTGGCGGCGGCGCTCAACGAGAAACTACGGCGGCTGTTCGGGCGCTCGCTGAAGTTGCGGCAGGTAAGCGCCGGCGGCTGCAACGCCTGCGAAGCCGACACCAACGTGCTTGGCACTATCGGCTGGGACCTTGGGCGGTTTGGCATTCAATTCGTCGCCTCCCCGCGCCATGCCGACGGCTTGCTTATCACCGGCCCAGTCTCAAAGAACATGGAACTGGCGCTCAAGAAAACCTACATCGCCGTGCCAGATCCCAAGCTCGTGATTGCGGTGGGAGCCTGTGCCATCGCCGGCGGTCCGTTCGTCGGACACCCTCAGGTCAACAACGGCGCTGGCTCGTCGGTGCCGGTGGACCTCTTCATTCCCGGCTGTCCGCCGCACCCGTTGACCATCCTGGACGGCCTGCTGAGATTGCTGGATCGGCTGGGCGAACCGGTCGAGAAAAGGTAGAATATCATGATGGAATCCTCTGCCTTGCTGCTGACTTTCGCCCTGTGCGCGTATGTCACGGGGACGGTGGGGGCGGTGTTATTTCAGCGCGCCGAGCGGCTGGCGAACACCCTTGGATTCGGCCTGGCCGCGCTCGGTGGCGCCTGCGGGACCGTCTTCGGCGTGGCCTCCCTGGCGGCGGGCCGGACGATCACGATCGCGCCCGTGGTCTTGTGGTCGGGGCCGGCCCCCGGCGTGCGGCTCGTCGTCGAGGCAGACACGCTGTCGTGTTTTTTCGTGCTGATTGTCTCCCTTGTCGGGCTGGCCATCTCGATTTACTCACTGGGTTACGCCCGGGCCTACTACGGGCGCAAGAATGTTGGCGTGTTGGCGGGCCTGTATAACGCCCTGCTGCTGGCCACGACCCTGGTCTGCGTCGCGGGCAACCTCTGGTTGTTTTTTGTCGCGTGGGAGTTGATGGCCCTGCTGGCTTACGGGTTGGTGACCTTCGAGCACGAGGACCGCGAGACGCGCCAAGCCGGGGTGCTCTACTTTATCATGGCGCATCTGGACGCCGTGTGTGTCCTGCTCGGTTTCCTGTTGCTGGCCCAGGCGGCGGGCGATCTTAGTTTCGCGAGCCTGCGCGGCAACAGTGCGAAACTCCCACCCGGACTGCGGGACGCGGCGTTCTTGTTGTTCGTGTTTGGGTTTGGCATCAAGGCCGGCATCGTGCCGTTGCACATCTGGTTGCCGGTGGCGCATCCGGTGGCGCCGAGCAATGTCTCCGCGCTCATGTCCGGCGTGCTCATCAAGACCGGCATCTACGGCCTCGTGCGGGTATGCTTTGAATTTCTCGGGCCGCCGCCCATGTGGTGGGGCGCCTTGTTGCTGGCGGCGGGCACGCTCTCCGCGGTGCTCGGGGTGTTGTATGCGTTGATGGAGCACGACCTCAAACGCCTGCTGGCTTATCACAGTATCGAGAACATTGGCATCATTCTCATGGGGGTGGGCGCGTCGTTGATGTTTATCCACACCGGCCATCCGGTGCTGGCGTCGCTGGCGCTTATCGCCGGGTTGTACCACACCATCAACCACGCGTCGTTCAAGGCCCTGCTCTTCCTCGGCGCGGGGGCCGTGCTGCATTCCACACACACACGCAACATGGAGGAAATGGGCGGGCTGGCCAAACGGATGCGCTGGACGGCGTTTTTCTTCCTCATCGGTGCGGTGGCCATTTCCGCACTGCCCCCGCTCAACGGCTTCGTCAGCGAATGGCTCACCTACCAGTCGTTGCTCCAGGGTTTCGGCACGACACCGAGCCTCATCCGGCTCATGTTCCCGCTTAGTGGAGCAATACTGGCGTTGACCGGCGCACTGGCCGCGGCCTGTTTTGTGAAGGCGTTTGGCATCACGTTCCTGGCACAGCCGCGCAGCGAACACGCCAGGCACGCGCATGAGGCTGCGTTCCCCATGCTGCTCGGCCAGGGGATTCTGACCGCGGCGTGCGTTTTCCTTGGTTTGTTTCCCACCATGTTCTTGAAACTGCTCGATCCGCTGACGCAACAATTCACCGGCCAGCAACTGAGCGCGCAACTCACGGCGAGCGAAGGCTGGGTACTCGCGAGCGGGACGGCGCAGGGCGGCACGGTTTCGACTTCGGGCATCGCGCTCACGTTCCTGTGCCTGGTGCCCGTGCCGCTGGTCCTCTGGGCATTGTTCGCGCGCCGGGCGAGAACACGCATCGGCCCGACCTGGGATTGCGGCCAGCGCGGCCTTACGCCGCAGATGGAATATACCGCCACCGGTTTCTCGAAACCGCTGCGGATGATTTTCAAGGCGCTGTTCCGCCCGCGCCGCGAAGTGCAGCGGGAATACGACTTTTCGCCTTACTTCGCCACGACACTCCGGTTCGAGAGCCACACGGAGGAAGTCTTCCAGACCCGCATTTACCGGCCGCTGCAGTACACGGTGTTGCGGCTGTCGCGCCGGTTGCGAGCGTTACAGGCGGGCAGTCTCCAGGCTTACCTGATCTACATCTTCGTCACGCTGCTGACCCTGCTCCTCTTTGCGCTATGAACCTCGCTCCGATCACCCTCGTGGGGCAAACGCTGGCGCTGCTCCTGCTCGCGCCGCTGTTGAGCGGCTGCATCAAGAACTGGAAAGCAAAATTGCAGAACCGTCGCGGCCCGCGCCCGTGGCAGTTCTATTTCGACCTCGTCAAGTTCCTGCGCAAGGACATGGTCATCTCCGAGCATGCCTCATGGGTCTTCTCGTTCGCGCCTTACATGGCCTTTCTGACCGCTTTGCTGGCGGGGTTGATGGTGCCTATGATTTGCACGCCAGCACCGCTGAGCCCGTTCGGCGGCTTGCTGGCGGTGGTCGGCCTGCTCGCGCTGGGCCGTTTCTTCCTTGCGCTGGGCGGACTCGACCCGGGCAGCGCCTTTGGCGGCATGGGCAGCAGCCGCGAGATGACCGTCTCCGCCATCGCCGAACCAGCGATGATGCTGGCCATCTTCACCGTCGCCATCACCGCCGGTTCGACCGACCTGAGCCGCATCGTGCAGGCGACGCAAGTTTCGACCTGGGAATTACTCAATCCGACGCACGTCATGGCGTTCGCCGCGCTGTTCATCGTGTTGCTTGCGGAGACGGGTCGAATCCCGGTGGATAATCCGGCCACGCATTTGGAGCTGACGATGATTCACGAGGCCATGCTGCTCGAATACTCCGGCCGCTACCTGGCTTTCATGGAATGGGGCGCGTCCATCAAACAACTCGTGCTGATGACGCTGCTGGCGAACGTGTTCTTCCCACTGGGCATTGCCACGGACGGCTCGCCCGCCGCGCTCGGTATCAGCCTGCTGGCTTACGGGGCGAAGCTGCTCGCCCTCTCCGTCGCGGTCGTGCTGGTCGAAACCTGCAACGCCAAACTACGCCTGTTTCGCGTGCCGGACCTGCTCAGCGCGGCGTTTGCGCTGGCCACGCTTGCCTTGCTCTCCACCTTCCTCTTTCACTAATCATGAATCCTCCCGCTTCGCCAGCAATCGCATCCCAGATCATCACGCTCATGGCGGCAATGATGCTCGTGGTGCAACTGCTCATGATTGCCCAGCGCATGTTGCTCACCAGCATCCGGCTCTTCGCCATTCAATCCCTCCTGCTCGCCGGCATCGCCACCGTCGTGGCGTATTGTCACAGTGCGAGCCACGTTTATTTGGTGGCGGTGCTGACCCTCATCGGCAAGGTGATCTTCCTGCCGTGGCTGCTGAACCGGCTGGTGCGCCGCATTCAGATTCATCAGGAGATTGAACCGCTGCTCAACGCACCCTCCTCCATGCTCATTTGTGGCGCGCTGACGCTGCTTGGTTACGCTGTCGCCCGGCCTTTTACCTCGCTTGAAAGACTGGGCAACAACACCCTGTCCGTCGCCCTTACGCTTCTGCTGACCGGCTTCTTCCTCATGATCAACCGCCGCAAAGCCCTCACCCAGGTGCTGGCACTGTTGACGGTGGAGAACGGGGTGATGCTCGCCGCGGTGGCGCTCACCTCCTACGGCATGCCGCTGGTGGTCGAACTGGGCATCTTCTTCGACGTACTGGTCGGCGTCATGGTGCTGGGCATCCTGGTCTATCGCATTCGCGAGAACTTCGACTCGATGGATACCAACAAGCTGAACGAGTTGAAAGGCTGACATGTTGCTGCTCACCCCCATCCTGCTAGCCCCGCTGCTCGCGGCCCTCTTGTGCCTGCTGGTGCCCTCCCGGCGGATGATGGCCGCGTTGGGTGTGCTGGCGTTCGCCACCACGCTGGCGCTGGGGATTAAACTGCTGCACCAGGTGCTCGCGCGCGGCAGGGTGACGGAGTGGAACGAATTCCTGTCCGCCGACGCCTTGAGCGCCTTCATGGTGCTGCTCATCTCGGTCGTTTCCCTCGCGACTTCGCTTTACGCCGGACGCTACTTCCAACGCGACCTGGCGGCAGGCGCAGTCACGCCCGGAAGGGTGCGCGAGTTCTTTGTGCTCACGCCGCTGTTCGGGGCGGGTATGTTCCTGGTGGTGCTGGCCAACAACCTGGGCGTGATGTGGGCGGCGGTCGAGGGTACCGCGTTATCCTCGGTGCTCCTGGTGGCGCTCTACAACCGCCGGAACTCCCTCGAAGCCGCCTGGAAATACGTCATCCTCGGCAGTTTGGGCCTGGCGCTGGCGCTGCTCGGCACCGTGTTCGTCTATGCCGCCGCCTGCAAAGGCCACCCCGACTCGCTGCCCAGTTTCAACTGGTCGTATCTGATGAGCGTGGCGCACCAACTCGACCCGCACCTGCTCAAGCTGGCCTTCGTGTTCGCTTTCGTCGGCTACGGCACCAAGGCCGGGCTGGCGCCCATGCACACCTGGCTGCCCGACGCCCACAGCGAAGCGCCCTCGCCCACCAGCGCCATGCTATCCGGCGTGTCACTGAAAATCGCGCTCTACGCGCTGCTGCGGTTTCACATCCTCACCACGGCATGCCTGGACACCGGCTTCAGCCGCCATCTGTTGCTGGGGTTCGGGCTGTTCTCCATGTTGCTGGCCGTGCCGTTCATTCTGGTGCAAAAAAATCTCAAACGGATGCTCGCTTATTCCAGCCTTGAGCACATCGGACTCATCTGCACCGGCCTGGCTCTGAACACGCCGTTGACCATTTTCGGCGCGCTGCTGCACATGGGTTACCACGCCCTGACCAAGCCGGTGTTGTTCTTCGCGGCGGGCAACATTCATCAAACCTTCCACTCGCTCGAATTCCGCCTGATCGGTCCCGGCGTGGGGAAAGTCCTGCCGGTCACGGTGCTGTTCATGGGCCTGGCCGCGCTCGCCGCGGTGGGTCTGCCGCCCTTCGGGTTGTTCGTGAGCGAACTGACCATCATCCGCGGCGGTTTGGCCGCCCAGCAAATCACCGTCAGTGTCCTCATCCTGCTGGCCCTGTTGGGCTCGTTCTGCGGCATCCTGCAACAACTCACCCGCATCCTGTTGGGCGCACGCCGGACGGGCGACCACCCCACCGATGCGCGCCGGACGGACGGCGTGCCGGCAATGGCACTGCTGATCGGCGGCCTGTTGCTTTTCAGCGTGTGGCTGCCCGCGCCGCTGCTGGATCTGATGCTCCAGGCGGCGGGGATCATCGGAGGCCAACCATGAACCTGTCAACCGTTTCCAACGAACTTCAGCCCGCCTTCGAAGAAGTCGCTCAACGCTTCCAAGGGCGGATTGAATCGCTGTTCAGCCCGCACCCCAACGAGGTGTATTTCCACGGCCAGATGGAACTCGTCTCCGGCTTCTGCGCTCATCTCTGTCGCACGTGGAACGCCCGTCTGGTGAGCGTGTTCGCCGACGACGCGCGCGCCGGGGCCGGCGTGTTCCACCTATACTACGTTCTGGCGCTTGACGCGGCGCACGGCTTTTTCATTCTGCGCGTGCCGGTCGCACCCACGACGCCAGAGTTTCATTCGCTCACCGACGCCCTGCCGTGCGTGAACTGGCAGGAGCGCGAGATCCAGGATCTGTTCGGCCTGAAACTGCTTGGCCATCCCAACCCGCGCCGCTGCGCCCTGCACGACGACTGGCCGGAGGTGTATCCGCTTCGCAAAGAGTTCGATCTGCGAACCGTCCTGCCGCCCTTCCAAGGTGACCGGCACAAATTCCGCACCGTGGAAGGCGAAGGCGTGTTCCAAGTGCCGGTCGGACCGGTGCATGCGGGCATCATCGAGCCGGGCCATTTCCTCTTTAGCGTGGCCGGCGAGCCGGTGCTCTACCTGCAACTGCGCCTGTTCTACACGCACAAAGGCACCGAGAAACTCTTCGAGAACCTGCCGGTGCCGCACTGCGTCCGGCTGGCCGAAAGCATTTCCGGCGACTCCAGTTTCGCGCACGCCACCGCGTTCTGCCACGCCGTGGAGCGCGCCGCCCGCGTGCAGGCGCCGCCGAGAGCGCGGGTGTTGCGATCGGTGTGCCTGGAACTGGAGCGTCTCTACAACCACATCGCCGACATCGGCGCCATTTGCACCGACGTGGCGTTCGTCACTGCCAACATGCATGCCATGCGGCTCAAGGAACAGGTGCTTCGGGTGAACGAGGTGTTAACCGGCAACCGCCTCCTGCGAGGCATGGCTTGTTTGGGCGGCGTGCGTTTTGATTGGGACGCCGGCCAGCTTCAAGCCCTCGCGGCACTGGTTGCTGCGTTGAAGCCGGAGTTCGACTCGCTCGCGCATCTCATAGCCGCATCTTCCTCCACTCTCGACCGCTTGCAGACCACGGGCATTCTCAGGCCCGAAGTGGCGCGCGACCTCGGCATCGTGGGTATCGTCGGCCGCGCTTCCGGCTTTGATCATGACCTGCGCCGCGACTTCCCTCACGCCGCCTATGACCAGGTGAAAGTCAAGGTCCCCGTCTATCAAGCCGGCGACGTGGAGCATCGGCTCCAGGTGCGGGTGGACGAAGTGCGCGAGTCGCTCTCCCTCATTGAGCGATTCATGGCAGACCTGCCCGCCGGCCAACTGCACGTGGAAGTCGGCGAGTTGCCGCCTGACCGCGTGGCGCTCGGCTACGTGGAGGGTTGGCGCGGCGAAATCTTCCATTGGATTCGCACCGCGCCCGGCAACCGGCTGGCACGCTGCAAAGTCAAAGACCCGTCGCTGCAAAACTGGCCGGCGTTGAGTGAGGCAATTCTGGGTAACATCATCCCCGACTTCCCGGTGGTGAACAAAAGCTTCAACCTGTCGTATTCTGGAATCGACCGCTGACCTATGCTTGGCATCCTTGGCAAGAGCCTCTCGACTGGCGTGGTTACCACCACCTACCCGGACACACCGCCTGAAATGTCGAGCCTCGCGCGCGGACGCCCGGACATTGATTGGGCCAACTGGAAAGACACGCGCCCCGCCGCCGCCATTTGTCCGACCGGTGCTATCGGTTATGAAGACCACGGCAACCGGCGCATCGCCCGGCTCGACCTGGCTAGGTGTATCTTCTGCGGGCTGTGCGCCGGGGCGGGCAAAGCGATTCGCATGACAAGCGTCTGCGAATGCGCCGCCCGCTGTCGCGAGGATTTGGTGACTACCGCAGGATACAGCCTCAAGCCCGACGGCACGCACGAACACCTGGTTTCGCCGCCATCCATCGACCCACCCCAGGAACGCGAACTCAGTTCTTCGCATCGTGAACCCCTCGAAACTCTGGGGCGCCGGATCAGGGCGCGCGCCGACGACATCTTCGGACACTCGCTCCACATTCGCGAAGTGGATGCCGGCTCGTGCAACGGCTGCGAAATCGAAATCGTGAACCTGAACAGTCCGGTCTATGACATCGAACGCTTCGGCATTCACTTCGTCGCCTCCCCGCGCCACGCGGACATGCTGCTGGTGACGGGGCCCGTCACGCGCAACATGGAACTAGCCCTCCGCAAGACCTACGACGCAATGCCTGGGCCAAAACTGGTGGTGGCTGTGGGCGCCTGTGGCTGCAGCGGTGGCATCTTCGGCGTAAACTACGCGACTCGCGGCGCCGTGGACGCCGTCATTCCGGTGGACGTTTACGTCCCCGGCTGCCCGCCGAACCCATACGCGCTATTGCATGGGATTTTTCTTGCGATGCGGCGTGGGGAGCGTCCAAAGGCTCCCCCTCTCCCCACGTGCGGCGAGAGTCATTCCGCCTTTTTATAAGTGATCACGGTGTCGCCAGGCCGTCCCGTGACGGACACCAGGAGGCCCTGCTCCATGAGTTCGCGACCCGGAGCCGTTTTCACCTCGCCGGAATCGAGGTTGGTGACCACGTACCGGCCGGCAGGATCAAGCCCTGCGAGCTTGAATCGGGCACTCTCATAAACGCTCTTGTCACGGCGGAAAGCCTGGACCACGCCTTCACCTTTTCCCGGCAGGTCAAATTGCCAGGCGATCCAGAGTGACGGATCGAGACTGTAAGGCGTAAGCGGGTAGTAATCGCCGAAATAGCAGTTGGCGTACTGGCGCCATTGGCCCAGCACGCGGCGGATCATATCGTAGTCCAGATCCTTCCGGCGCACATCGAAGCACGCGGTGAAGTGGCTGACCAGCGTGCTGCGCAAGAGGTAGGGCGAGAGTGCGCCGGAACCCGTGCCGGTGCCCTGGAACGGCACCCAGAAGGACAGCCCATACGTATGCCCCTGGTTCCCCACCGGCTCCACAATGTAATCGCTCCGCAGCAGCGGCACGGCACGGCGCAGCGTCTCCAGATCGTTGCGCCGTCCACCCGAAGCGCATGAGTCGATCAGCATGTTGGGATGGCGGCGGCGCAATTCGTCCCAGTAAGCGAGGTAGCCGGTGACGTGGTGGTTCTCGGTGATGCCCTGGCGGTCCACGGCATCGTTCTTCTGCCAGCAGCTCAAGGGATCCATGTTGAAATCCTGCCGATACAAATCAATGCCTTGCTCAGTGATCAGCTTGTCCATGTGCTCGATCGTCCAACGGAGCGCCGCGGGATTTCCCAGGTTCAGCAGGCCCCCGTCCTTGCCGCCCAGGATCCAGTCGGGATGCTGCTCCGTCAGCCAGGTGCCACTATGGACCCGCTCCGGCTCAAACCAGACAATCGTCTTCACCCCTTTGGCGCGCGCATGGTCCGAGATGGGCCGCAAACCGCCGGGAAAGCGGTTCGTGTCCACTTCCCAGGTGCCGGTTTTTGGCCAACTCCCGTCACACCAGTACCAACCGGCGTCCATCCACCAGTAATCCAGCGGCAGCTTCTCCTCAAGATAGCGGTCGATGAAGAGCTTCTGGCTCGCGGTGTCGGCCCTGATCATCTCGCCAAACTGATGCGAACTGCACGCGGCCATTTGCACCGGCGGCAGCTTGCCGCCCGGGCGCGGGAGATTGTGCGCCAGCATCCAGCTCCGCCAGAGGTTCTGGGCGCGGATCCAATCGCCCCGCCAGAACTGCAGCACCATGAGCGGGGTGCGGATCTCCTCACCCGGATGCAGCGTGAGCTGTGTCTTCTCCTGGCCGGCCGTAATACGCAAGCCAGCCGACTGGTCGCGACTGAACTGCGCGGCCCATTGCCCAGGCCAGCCAACGACCACAATCATCCCTCCCCCCGCCCACGCGAGGTTGAAGTAAGGCATGTCACTGTTGCTGGGACGCCCGCCAACCGCGGCGATGCGTTTAACCACCCCCGGTTTGAGCACCGTTTCAAGCGGCTCAAAGTCGCTCGGGAGGCAGGGGCTGCCGGTAAAATGGTGCAGCACGAATTCGCCCTGGCTCGGGCGCTGCAACCCAACGTCCAGCGCCTGGAGGTCGGCCAGCACGGGCGTATCCGTCTGGCCCAGGTTCTTGAAATAAACCGTCCATTCGACGGTCGGAAAATCCCGATACTCCACCGCCACGCACCGCACCTGGAGGCCGGTCGCGTCATCCTTGTAGCTCACCGTGTGTTCGACGCGCACTGCGTCCAGTTCGCGCCTGGAGCGCTCCACTTTCCACTGCGGAAGCAGGCCTGCAGAACCCTTGCCTCCATAGGTGAAGGCAAAGGGCGGCTCGGTGCTCAGCGGTTTGCGCCCAACGCCATCCGACAGGGGAAAATCGGCCAGCCACAGCTCCCGTCCGTCCTTGAGTTTCACGCGCGCCTCGGCCCAGTCCGCCTGGTCGCACCCGTTGCCATCCCCT
>JBBQYD010000079.1:0-14172 GCA_038209025.1 Verrucomicrobiota bacterium
GGATTGACCACAAATAGCCAGGCGCCAGGGCTCCGCCGCCGCCTGACTGCCGAACGAGCACGCCCGGCGGCCCCCGGGTTTTATGGGAGCCGCGCCGGGCCGGGAGAGGCCATCAGGAGCCGGTGGGGATTCAACCGGGAACCTTCTCCTGCCTTGATCTCAGGGCCGCGTTTAACTACACCATGGAGCGATGAGTGATTCGTTGAGCCCGAAACTGCCGAAGTGGCCTTTTTTCCTGGGGGACCTGTTGCTGTTAGGCGCGGCCTATGCCGTGCTCCAATACAGCCAGACTCCTCTGGACCTCGGAAGACTCTGTCTTTTAGTGGGCGCGGTGGCGTTGGGGGCAGGGTTCAGCATTTATCCTTTTGTTCATGAGTTTCGGCTGGCCACCAAGGTGGCGGAAGCCGGGGCTCTTACCACGGTGACCGCCCAGATGGGGAATCTGGAGACCGCGGTCTCCCAGATTCAGGCCGCCACCTCCCGCTGGCAGGGGGTTCAGGAAGCCGCCGATAAAACAGCGGCCCAAGCCGGGCAGATTGCCGAGCGGATGACCAGCGAAGCCAAAGCTTTTGCGGGGTTCATGCAGAATGCCAATGATGCCGAGAAAGCCACGTTGCGCCTGGAGGTGGAGAAGCTTCGCCGCTCCGAAGGCGAATGGCTGCAGGCGACCGTCCATATCCTCGATCACATTTATGCCCTGAACCAGGGCGCGATTCGTTCCGGACAGCCGAAATTGATCGAGAATCTCGGTGCGTTTCAAAATGTTTGCCGGGACCTTGTCCGCCGGGTGGGATTGACCGCTTATGGGGCCAGACCGGACGAGTTGTTCGACCCCCAAAAGCATAAACTACCCGAGGGGGACTCCGCCAAAGCCGCAGGGCAGCCGATCATCAGCAACCTCGCGTGCGGTTATACATTCCAAGGTAGGCTGCTACGCCCCGCGCTGGTGCGCGTTCAAGCTAGCACTGATCCCCTCGACACCCAGGCCGAAGCCGATGATGAGCCACCGTCCGGGCGCGACCCGGAACCGGACGACCCAGCGCGGCCGGCTTAAGGCTGGTTCCCGTCAAGGGGCGTCACACATCGCAGGTTTGCCGCAGCGCCAGGAAATGCAGCCACCGTCTGGTCACCGGTCGCTGGTAGATGGCCGTCAGCGCCTGGGCATAGAGCGTGAGTTGAGCGCGGTGAAACTCCAGCCTCGCCTCCAGTTTATCGGGCGGGACCCGGTCGGTCTTGAAATCCAACAGCCAAATCTCGCCGGGCAGCAACACCGCCAGATCCGCCGAGCCTTGCACCACCACGGCTTCGTCCCCGGCGTACGTTTTGCCGATGCCAAAAAGCGGTTCCAGGTCGCGTGCGAGGAAACGCGCTGTGAAGGCGAGTTCGCGTCTGACGTGCGGCGACTCCGAGCGAATGCATCCGCCAACCGGGGAACTCCAGAAGGCACTGAGGGCCGCCATATCCAGCGCTTTCCCAGCCTCTGGCTCCAGCAGTCCCGCAGCCACCATCCGATCACGCTCAAGGCCGAGGCTTTCGGCGGTCAACGTCTGGTCGAGACTAACGTGCTCAAGAAAGGTGTGATGCGCCGAACCGATCTCGGCAGCCGAAAGCCGTTGGCGATGGTATCGGACGCTGGATGGCGGCGGTGGAAGCATTGGCGGAAAGTGCATCGGTTCGTCATCTTCCAAGGCCAGTGCCCGGCGGCGTAGAGCGGAGACGGAGGCCTTGGCAGGTTCACGAGTCGCCGCCTGATGCGGGTAGGTCCACTTAAGCCGGGCAAGCATTGGCTTCCAGTCTGCTACGCAGGTCTGCCCGGAGGCAGTCGGCGCCGCGGGTTCCGAGTCGCGCTCCAGCGTTAGCGCGGTATCGTCGTGAACGGTCCAGGATAGGAGGTCGTTGCTGCCGGCGGCCAGATGCTCGAGGTTGGGAGCTACTTTCTGGCTTAGCCAAAGGCCGAGCCAATCCGCGTAGGATTGGGCTTTGGTCAGCAGGTTCGCTGATTGTGGGGGCGTCGTCCCGGACAGTCTTTCGAATTTGGATTTGCTGATGGTGCCGGTCAGGATCAGTCGATCGCGCGCGCGCGTCATCGCCACATACAGCAGGCGAACTTCGTCTCCCAGCATTTCGGCGTGCTGGCGCAGCCTGGCCAGCCAATGTGACACGCTGGGATATTGCGTTTGCGAATTGGGCGGCCGCACCTGGGGGCACAGGCCATAGTAATCATCGAGGATCACCAACTGCTTCAAGTCGGAGGTGTTGAACGTCTTGCCTAAATCGGCCAAAACCACAACGGGAAACTCCAGGCCCTTGCTTTGATGAATGCTCATTAACCGTACGGCGTCTTCTCCGGAAACTTCCGGTGTGTCAGGGCTTGAGTTTGCTTCCTGCTGGGCTTCCAAAAACCGCAGGAAGCGGAATAAGCCCTGGCGTTGGAATTGGTCGAATTGGCGTCCCAGCCCGAGCAAACGCTCCAGATTCGCACAGCGCTGTCTGCCGCGAGGCTGTCCCAGCAGCCAGCGGTCGTAATGGGTCTCCGCGAGGACGGTCTCCAGGCACTTGGATAACGAACCTTCGCGGGCCATTCGCCGCCATCGATGAAACCGCTCGAAAAACTTGTGAACTTTCTGAACCGTCTTCCCTTCCAGCGGACCAGAAGTTTCGTTGTGGCAGGGTTCCTTCACGAGCCCGGCCTCGTGCCAGTGGTTCAGCGCGAACCAATAAAACCCTTTGGCCGCGAGGCGAATTTCCGCCAATTCTTCCAGGTCCAACTCCCCCAGGGGAGACCTCAGCACCGCCAGCAAGGGCACGTCCTGCACCGGGTTATCCAGAATTTGCAGCAGGCTGACGATATCCTTGATTTCCAGGCCCTCATAAAAGTTGCTTCGTGAGATGCACAGG
Source organism: Verrucomicrobiota bacterium (assembly GCA_038209025.1). Classification (GTDB taxonomy): domain Bacteria; phylum Verrucomicrobiota; class Verrucomicrobiia; order Limisphaerales; family UBA8199; genus JBBQYD01. The sequence continues at coordinate 2,899 of JBBQYD010000079.1, forward strand.
GGTATGCCGGCGCGCGCGAACTCCCGGGCATAATTCTCCGTCTTCCCGGAGGGTGATCGCAGTAAAATGGCGGTGTCGCTCCAACGCATGGGGCGGAAGCCCGAACCGTCCTGGACCGGAGGGCCATGCTCCTTCAATTCCTTCAATCGCAAGGCGACCAGCCGCGCCTCCCGGCTGGCCTCCTCCAAATCCGCAACCTCGGCCAGGGCAGGGTCCGTTTCGTCGGCGGGGGCCGAGGCGCTCTTTAGACGGAGATGCAGCTCCGTGCAGGGCTGGAGCGCCGCGCGCGCGCTGAGCGGCTTCCGCTCCTCCGGCGCGCCAAACACCAGGCGCGCCCGCTCGTCATATGATATGCCGCCCACCTCCGGCCTCATCAGCAGTTCGAAAACCGAGTTGATGAAATCCAAAAGCTTTTCGCGCGTGCGAAAGTTTTCAACCAGCGGCAGGGAATGGGAATGCTCATCGCGCCAGGCCTCGATGTAGCCTTGAAAAATGCGGGGATTTGCCAGGCGAAATCGATAGATGCTCTGTTTTACGTCCCCGACCAGGAATCGATTCGCGTCGGCTCCCTCGCGACTCAGAGCCGCAACGATCTGGTCCTGGGCCGCGTTGATGTCCTGGTATTCATCGACGAAAACGTAACGCAGTTGTTTTCGCCAATGCAGGGCGACTGGCGTAGGGGTCCCGGTTTCGCGATTCCAGAGGAGGTTGAGGGCATGCTGCTCCAGGTCATGGAAATCCACCAGGCCGGTTTCACGCTTGGCCTGGGCGAAAGATTCCGAAAACGTGCGGGTAAGGTCAAGCAAGGCGGCCATCTTCGGACGCACCCAATCCCAGTCTTCCACCAGCGGGTCGTTGCCTGAGCCGGTCGTCAGCGACCGCATAAAGGCGGCATCAGCCCGGAAATCAGCGAGCGGTCCGAGCCACAGCCTGGTTTTGTTTCGCGGACACTTCGCGCAAGCGGCCTCCAGCTCGCCCAGCAGCCGGCCAAGAGTCTCCCGGTTGGGGGTGGTGGGCGCGCCTTTAAGCGCGGCGAGGCATTCCTGGCCTACCGGGTGGTCGTGGGCTTCAGATTCGAAAGTGCCGATCCACAGGTCGCGCCACTCCGCAAACTTCTCCAGCAGCCAGGTTTCCCAGGCTGAGGGCGTCGGGCATGAGAAGAATTCGATTTGTTGGCGCAGCCAGGCTGACGGGTCGGGCAGGGTCTGGCTATACTCGTGGAGCTTGAGCACCAGCCGGCGCACGGAACGGTCGCCGTCGCGTCCGTGGGAGGAGATCAACTCGCGCACTGCCGCGGAACCCGCTGAGTCCTTCACGTAGTGAGATTGGAGGATTTCATCCAGGGTCTCTTCGGAGACGAGCCGCGCCTCCTCCACCGGCATCACCGCCAGTTGTGGATCAAGTTGCAGTTCGTGGAAATGCTGGCGCACCAACTTCAAACAGAAACTGTGCAGGGTGCCGATGTGCGCCTGCTCGAACAACGCGAGCTGCTCCTGCCATTTTTCACTCGCCGGATTCCGCTGAAGTTCCTCCTCCAGACGCGCGCGGATTCTCTGCCGCATTTCGGTCGCGGCGGCTTCGGTGAACGTCAATATCAGCATTTCCGAAATCGAAGCGGGTGCGCTCTCGTCCAGCAGACCGCTCACGCAGCGCTCGACGAGGGTTCGAGTTTTGCCGGTGCCCGCGCCTGCGGAGAGCACCACATTGCCCCGGGCGAGAATCGCGGCTTGCTGGGTGTTGGTGAGGCTCACGCTTCCACCTCCTGCGGTTCCTGCTCGGGAGGCTTTCGCAGAACCCGGAATTTATGCACCCAGGGGTCCACCCGGCAAATGGCGGCATAATCACAGTGCTCGCAGGCCGTGAGACTGCCTTTCCGGAAAGGAGAAACAGCCGCATGCCCGGCGTAGATGGCCTGCCCCAGGGCTTTGACTTTCACCTCCAACTGGTCCAGCAGGGCGTTAAAATCACCGGTCTCCATCGGTTCCGCACATCTCTTGCTCAGTTCGCCGTTAAGGTTGAGCTGGTAATTAAACTGGTCGCCCTTTCGCTTGTTCAATGCGCCGCTGTCCAGGACTTGCAGTGCGGCACGATCAAAACGGCCAGTGTGGCGATAAGCGAGCCGCCGGGTTTCCGCGGGATCCCGCAGCGCCTCCACACGGCTGCCCGCCGCTGGGAAGGCTCCCCGCAGATTGACGTAGAACACACCCGCGGGACGGAGGTGTGATGCGCCGAAGAATTGGGCCGCCGCAGGCCAGCGGCGCAGCACGTTCAAATACCCCAGGAGCTGAAGTTGAAGGCCGTTCTCCACCAGGACCCGGTCCAGCGATTTGCGGCTGGATTTGTAGTCCACCACCACGCACCAGACCTCGCCTTGCTGATCCCGGGGACCGAGGTCAACGCGGTCGATGCGTCCCCGCAGCGCCAGTTTTCTGCCGTCGCCCAATTCCACCAGCCACGCGGGGGCTCCTTGCGCTTCGCCGAATGGAAGTTCAACCGCCGCAGGCTCAAATTGGTATTGCGTGCGCATCCACTCCACGCTGGTGGCCACGAACTCCTCGATGGCCCTCGCCAGCACCCCGGCCAGAAACTGGTTTTGCACGGAGGATTGCAGCAGGCCCTCATGATAATCCTTCGTGAGTTGGCCCGCCAATTCCCGCACTCGCTGGCGGGCTTCATCAGGCGTCAGATCGCGCCAGCGCTTCCCCTCGGCTTTTACGCTTTCATGGAAGCGAGCGAGCAAATCATGTTGGTAACTGCCTTGTTCCCTGAAGTCGGCCTCAAAGAGCCTGCGCTCCTCTACCCGTAAGCCGGAATGCACGAAAAAGCGGAATGGACACGCGGCGAACTGCTCCAGGCGGCTGACGGAAGTCCGCAGGGTGCTTCCGTAAAGCCTGGCAGCCAGCGCGGGCGCGAGTGGCTGGGCGGGATCGGGTTCCTGGTACTGCTGGAAGAGCAGGGTGGCGGAAAGCACGGGGTCATTGCCGCAAGCCGATGCCAGGGATGAGTTGCCCCCCTCTCGCAGCCAGGCGGCGTGCAGTTCGCAGGGATGCTCGATAGCTTCCGGGCCTGGCTCCAGTGGGATCTTTTCCGGCTCCAAGCCGGGGAATATGCGGCGCACGTGCGAGACGAAAGGGGAGGGATTGAGCGGGGTGCCCTCGGCATCGTGAAGGGAATGGCTTAACAGCAACCGTTCACTGGCTCGCGTGCAGGCGAGGTAGGCGAAGTGGCGCTCCCGGCTGAGTTGTTCGCGCGCGCTGGCCCCGGTCAGAACATTGCGTTTTTCCAGCAGCTCGCGATCCGCCTCGGTTAACAGCGCGCTCCCTTGCGGCGCGGCGGGGAAAATCGTCTCATTCATTCCCAGCACGATGGCGAGGCGGCCTTCAGGGTTGCGCGAGCGATCAACGGTTCCCACCAGCACCTGGTCCAAGGCTGGCGGAATGAGGCCTACCGTAAGGCCCCCGAGGCCCGCCTCCAGGATGGGGAGCCAATCCTTGATGGGGAACTTTTCCGCGGCAAAGGCGAGGTTGAGGTTGTTCAACCAGGCATTCATCTGGCTCCAGACAGAGGCATGCACCGTGCCGCTGGCGCCGGCTTCGATTCGACCCTGCGGCGCGTCGTCGCGGGCCCAGGCGGCGAGGGTTTCTTCCACGTTCAATTGGCGCCACAAATTCAGGAGCAATTCGGTGAGTTGCGGCCCGGTCAGGGTTCCTTTGAAGGCTCGCAGCCCGGAGGCAAGAGCCAGAAAAGGCGGCAGCAGCCGGCTTTGCAGCTCCCCGACCCAGGCCGAAAGGTCCGGGTCGCGCTCCAGGCGAAATGGCTGGCACCATGCTTTTCCCGTCCAACCGCGGGCCAGGGCTTCATTTTCGAGACGGTCAATCTCCTCAGCGGTGGCCGGGACCAGTCCGGTTTTCAAAGTGGCAAACCAGTCGTCCGGCCGCCAGTCGAAGGCGGCGGTTCGGAGCGCATTCCGCGTCAGTTCAGCCAGCGGGTGGTGGGCCACCGATTCCCGGCGGTCCAGGAAAAAGGGAACCGAATACCGGGTGAATGCTCGCTGCAGTCCGTGGTGGTAATTATCCAGGGAGCGGACCAGCACAAGAATATCGCGGTAACGTCCGCCGGCCCGCACGTGTTTTCGGATTTCGCGAGCGGCGAAAATTGCTTCGTGTTCCGGAGAGTCGCACACGACCAGGCGGAGCGCGCTTTCCGGGCGGGTGGTGGCTTCCGGTGCGGGGGCGGGCAGGAGGGGAGTGGCCCAGGCGGCTTCCAGGTGAGCCAGCTTGCGGCTCGCCGCGAACCGGCTCGTTACCGGGTTCCGCGGTAACGGCACGCGTTCAAGGCGCGCTGCGTCCAGCGCTTTAAACCGGCGTTCAACTCGCTCCAGGCACTGGTGGGTCACCCACCAGTGAGACAGCCAAGTGGCATGGGGTTGCCCGGGATCGAGGCAAAACGTCAAGGTCGCGGCGCGGCTCCGCTGAACCACGGACGCGAGCAGTTCGATTTCCTGGGAGTTGAGATCGGCAAAGCCATCCACCCAAACGGATTCCCAGAGGATGCCCGGCGGGCTTTCGTTCAGGGTTCGGGTCACGGTTTCCAGGAGACTTCCAGCGTCCTGGAGACAGTGCTTTTGAAGCCATTCTTGATACGCTTCAAACAACCCGGCCAGTTCCTGGAGCTTGAGCGCCAGGCCGGGGTGTTCTTGAGTTCGTGCCGAGATGGTCCGCAACGCATCCGGAGTAACCTGGTTGCGCTGCAGTTCGTGCAAGGCCAGGCTGAGTTGGCGGGCGAACCCCGTCAACCGGGCGCTCGCCCGGAATAGCTGAAGGCGTTCCCGCCGCCGGGCGAGCAGTCCGCGCAGAACCATGGAACGGCCCTCTTCATCCAGCATTTCAGGAGCCGGTCGGCCCAGAGTGAGGTAAATGAAATCGGCCAGGCGTTCGAGGGAAAGGACGTTCAACCGTGTAAAACCCGGCGAGCCAAATTTTTCCAGCAACTGACGCTCGAGGGTGAAGGTGTTCTGCTTGGGCGCGATCAGCAGCAGTGGCGGACCCTCAGGTTGCGCCGCCAGCTGCTCACAAATCTCGGCCAGGCAGCGAAAGGTCTTCCCGCTGCCGGCGGAGCCCAACAAGAAACGAACTCGCACGCTCAATTGTGTCGAAATCAACCCGGTTGGCGCAAAGCATTTCACCGTTGTTCGCCCGATCATTACCGCAGGATGCCAGGAGGGGTGGGACAAAAAGTGGCCAACGACCCCCGGCCAGATTCAATTCCATAAACCTGGTTCGCGCCTCCACCGGAATCTGCTATATTGACAGATATGACAAAGATTCTGGTGCTGTATTATTCTATGTACGGACACGTGGAAATCATGGCGAACGCCGTGGCAGAGGGAGTGCGTGGGGTGGAAGGGGTGGAGGTGACGATCAAGCGCGTGCCTGAAATAATGCCGCTGGAAATCGCCCGGCAGAATGGAGTGAAGGTGGATCAGGACGCGCCGGTGGCTTCGCCGAAGGAACTCGGGGGATACGACGCCATCATTTTCGGTTCGCCAACGCGGTTTGGCAATATGGCGGCGCAAATGAGGAACTTTCTGGATCAAACGGGGAGTCTCTGGGTGAAAGGCGAGCTGATTGGAAAGGTCGGGAGCATCTTCACCAGCACCGGCACCGGCGGTGGCAACGAAAGCACCATCATGAGCTTTCTAAATACGCTGGTCCACCATGGCATGATTTACGTCGGGCTGCCCTATTCTTGTGTTGAAATCACGAAGATAGACCAGGTTCGCGGCGGTTCGCCATGGGGTGCCGGAACCATCGCCGCGGCGGATGGCTCACGCAAGCCTTCGGAAAATGAACTGGCGCAGGCCAGGTTTCAGGGCCGCCACGTCGCCCTGATAGCCCGGAAGCTTGACTCCTGAGCGGCCGTGATTATTTGACCGGGCTGCGCACGAACTCTTTTTGCGCTTCAGGCATCAGCGCCTCGAGTTGTTTGATGCGCACTTCATCCAAGGGATGGGTACTCAGGAATTGCGACCAAGGGGAAGCTTTTCCAGCACCGTGCTGCTGATTGTATTCCATGAAGCGCCGCCAAAAGGCGGTGGCTTCGAGGGGATCATAGCCAGCTCGAGCCATATAGATCAGGCCGATATGATCGGCTTCCGATTCCTGCGCGCGGCTGTGCGGCAGTTCGCGTCCGAGCTTTGTGCCCAGGCCGTAGGCCAGGGTGGCCGCGCTTTGGACGGTCGGGTCGGAAGAGGAGAGAGCGGCGCCGAGCGCCTGGCCGCCGGTCTGCATGAGCATGGCCTCGCTCATACGTTCCGCCCCGTGGCGTGCCACCGCATGGCCGATCTCATGACCTACCACCGTCGCGAGGCCGGCTTCATTCCTGGTGACTCCGAGCAGTCCCTTATACACACCTACTTTGCCCCCAGGCAGGCAGAAGGCATTCGCCTCGGGACTGTCGAAAACCACGAACTCCCACTGGGCATCCGGCATGTCCGGCCCCGCCACCCGGGAAATCTGCTTGCCCACCCGCTGCACCAAAGCGTTGGCGGCAGGGTCTTTGCTGATCGGGGTTTCCTTTTTAAGCTGTTCGAAGCTGCTTAGCCCCAGTTGCATTTCCTGCCCGCTGGAGATCAGGCTTAGACTTTGCCGGCCAGTGATCGGCACGGTGCTGCATCCCGCGAGCATGATCAATCCAAGGGCGGCAGCCAGCCCCAAGCTCAATGTTTTTTTCATTCGTAGTCACCTTTCCTATACAATACAACCACACCCTAGGCTTTTTTCAATGCTCCTCTTCCGCTCCTCGTTCCTTTGCGTGGCGCGGATCCGGCGTGCGCTTCCCAGAATATGCTGGCCGCCTTCATGAGATTGCGCTAAAACGCGCGGGGAATGCTATTTACTCTGGTGGGGTTGGTCTCCTCCGTGGTGGTGTTGGCCTGGTTGGCGCATTTTGTCAGTTATCGCCTGATCAAACAGCGAACCCTGGCTGAGCGCCGCTGGGATTATAACATCTGCTGCGGAACCACCGACGGCGGCGGCATCAACGCTGATATCGTCCGGCACGCGGACCTGCCTGGTTTTGAGCTGATCGCGGATGTCACGCGGTTGCCCCACCCGGATGGCGCGTTCGACCATGTGCTTTGCAGCCATACGATCGAGCATGTGCCCGACCCGCGCGCAATGTTTGCCGAACTTCGGCGGGTCGGGAAAAAGGTCACGATTCTCGTGCCGCCTTTGTGGGACTTTACCGCCGCCTTCAATCCCTTCGAGCACCAGGTAATTTTTCTCAGCCTCGTGTCACGGCACGACAATCAGTTGCCTCCCTTTCTTCAATTTGCTCCGGCTCGCTGGTTGCAGGCGCGGGTGGGTCAACGGATCAACGCCGATAACCTGGCGGCAGGCGCGCGCGGGGTGGCAAACCTGGGGGCTCACTATGTGACACCGGTGTTATTCCTGGCAGCGGCGGTGGCTTGCTTCTCCCATTGTTCCATCGGTTTTGCGGCCTTCATACTCGGTTGGGTGGCGTTCTGGGTTTCTCACCAGTGCTGGGGAGGCAAAGGGGGTCACCTTCCGGTGTCAGGTTCGGCGAGGGGCCGCGCCGGTCTAACGGAGAAATAACTGGGCGGCCGAATCGGCAAAACGCAAGCCTGTTCGGGTGAGGCGAAAGCATGTGGCATCCATCTCGCCCCATCCTTGACTGGCCAACTGATTCATCTCCGGGCCCCAGTTGTCGCGCAGATCGAACCCGGTAACCCGGCGGAAATCCGTGAACGGCCAGCCCGCCACCATCCGCAGACCAAAGGCGGCTGTCTCGCCAGCCCGTGCCAGCGGCGTCAATTCTTCGCGGCTCTCGAAGGGGCGACGGCCCTTTTCGACTTGCTCGCACCAGAGCTGAGTGTTCGCCCAGTTCTTGAAGCGCACGCCATCGACGTAGGCCGTCGCGCTGGGGCCGAGTCCTTCAAATGAGCCTCCGCGCCAGTAATTCACGTTATGCTGGCAGGCGTAATAGGGAGTTTGGGTTTGCAGTTCCGGATCCGCCGCGGGCGGTTGTTCCTGAGTGGCTGGGTTTCTGGCGAAATTGGCGATCTCATACTGAAGGAAGCGGTTGGCTCCGGCACGGTCCACCAACATTTCATACATGTCGCACGCCAGGTCTTCATCTTCCCTGATTTTTCCCGCCTGCAGTTGGGCATAGAGAGCGGTGTCTTCCTCGTAAATGACTTCATAGGTGGAGAGATGCTCGCTGCCCAGGGCGAGAGCCTCATCCAGGGTCTTGCGCCATAGGTCCATGGATTGGCCGGGGATCGCGAACATGAGATCCAGATTGATGTTTGTGAATCCGGCTTCCCGAAGAATATCGAAGGACCTGAAGACCATCTCGCGCGTGTGAATGCGCCCCAGGCGATCCAGCAGGTCTTCATCGAAGGATTGTACGCCCATCGAAATGCGATTAATGCCAAACGAGCGGAGCAACCGTGCTTTATCCAGGGAGACGGTTGCAGGATTGCACTCCACCGTGAACTCAGGTGCGCCGAGCAAATCGTGCTTTCCCATGCTTTCGAGCAATTCGTGCCATTGGGCCAGGCTCAGGAGGGAAGGGGTGCCGCCCCCGAAGAAGATTGTCCGCGGTTCAAGCCTGGTGGCCGCAGTCTCAAACTCCTGCGTCAAAGCGCGCACGTAACGCTGAATTTGATCGCCCTGACTGGGCTCGGAAAAGAATGCACAATAAGAACACTTGCGTGCGCAAAACGGAACATGCACATACAGGTTCGTCACGGATCTCCGGGTTGTCGCAACCATCCTTGGGATTATACGTCAAGGAGGCCGCCACCGCCACCCACGACCGGAGCGTGCCCGCCCGCTGATTAGAAAAGGCCAGCCAAGCCTGGTCAGGCCGTTGGTCGATGCACGTTTTCGGCTTTTGGACCTTTGTCGCTCGCTACCACGTCGAAAAGCACATCTTCGCCTTCATTGAGGGTTTTGAATCCCGTTCCGACAATAGCGGTATGATGCACAAACACATCCTGACCCTGCTCTTGGGCAATGAACCCGAAGCCCTTTTTATTGTCCCACCACTTGACTTTGCCACTAGCCATATGTTCTCCTGATTGTTCTTGAGGCGTGCGCAAAAAAAAAAGACATAGCCTGGTTTAACCAGCCAATGTCTTTAATGCCTTAAAGCTGCATACGCCTCTAACTTCCGCCGCTCACCCTATACAGTTATTCTCTTAAGTCAAGATCATTGTTAAGTTTTTTTTATCCGACTGTCCTCATCGCGCGGATTCGTCAGCCACAGGGTGTGCTATCTGAGTGTCCCAAATTGGTTGTCGCCTGTCCGTTTATGAGGGCGAAGGGTCCATTTTTGCCGGGTCCAAGGAAGCTCTAGCGCGCGGCTGGAACTCCCGAAGAATGTTGTTAGTGCTCTGGAAACAATGACTTACGGATACGTGTGAAACGAAGTCAAAAGCTGATTCTGAGCTGGCATCGCGGGTGCTAAAAAACTTCGTTTAGCGAAAGCAAACGCATCAATGGAAAACAGGATAATGAAGCGAGTGGTGTTTGTGATGGCCGTCACGGCCGGTGTTTTCCTGGCCACTTCGGTGGCCAGGGCGCTGACTATTTTGGATTTCAGCACCGCAGGAATAGGTTTGTTTGCGCCCGCCTCGAAAGCAAATAACGATTACGCGGCCACCGTGGCCGCCAATTCGCTGGTCACGTGGTATAACGGCGGAGAGGAACCTGAAATCGAAGGCGTGAACTTCACCTTGGCGAACACATCGCTTGGTGTGCTGCCCACTTCCCTGACGTTTGGCTATAAAGACGAGCAGAGCCCATTCGACACCATCAATACCGCAACGTACGAATATGTGCTCGGGAAGTATGGCAACGTGGCGTATTTGTTCTACGTAGCTGACATTAGCGACGTGGTCAAGCTGCCCGGCAACCTGGGCGGTCACGGCCTTTCCCACCAGAACGTATTCGACAGTACCAGAACCAACGTGCCTGACGGCGGAGCCACTCTGGCCCTGCTGGGTTTGGGCCTTCTGGGGGTGGAAGGCTTTCGCAGGTTCTGCACGAAATGAACGAGTTCATTTGTAACCCGGAGAGATTTCCAAGCCACCCGGCTTTTTGTGATCACAAATAACCAAGGTTAAAAGGGCTGAAGGCGCTGCCAGCGAGACGAAGGAAACCAGTTTGAGAAACCTCGATTTCTGTTGTTCAGCGTCCAGTAGGATTAAAACTGGCAGGCTGAACCTGCAGGGACGGTACGCTGTTGAACAGGGAAGGCCGCGGGGTTGGGCTTAACATCCCTCCAGTACTGGAAGCTTGCCCTCCGCCTTGAAGAGAGAAGGGGGCTTGCGCGTTCACTAGTTGCCGTTCCGGCGCCACTGCCATGGATTGACCATCGAAACCAGCCATGGCAGGCGCCTGTTCTGCGGTGCTCGGTTCTGAGAAGAACAATGCCGCACCCAGGACAGCACAGACCGCCGCCCCAAAGCCGCCAGCCAACGCCGGCTTGGCCTCCAGGGCCGACCACACCCGCCTGAGCCACCCTGATTCGGAGGTCCAGCGCGACCAGAAACCCTCAACCTGAGCTGTCTCACCGGCGCGGATTCGGGAAATAACCTCCCCGGAAAATCCATTGAAGTAACCGGGAGGAGGGGTTTCGTGGCGTTTCAAGGCCAGTAACCTGCAAAGCTCAACATATTCTTCCCGTTCTTGACTCATACTATTTCAGGTAATCAGAAAGGTAGGCCTGCAGTTGCTGGCGCGCGTAAAACAATCGAGAACGAACCGTTCCAATGTTGCAGTCCATAATTTGCGCTATTTCCTCGTGCGACAATCCTTGCACGTCGTGCAACGTCACTACCAATCGATGAGGTTCTGACAATCTCTGCATCGCCACGTTCAAATTTTCCTGCAACTCCGCGAGGTTCACCTCACGGCGTGGGGTTTTCTCTGAAACCAACGCGACCATGTCCGGGTCGTGCTCGGCATTGAAATCGATGTCGTTCAGGCTCATGTGGGACCGGTTTTTGCGCTGCTTGAGAAAGTTGATCGTCTTGTTGACGGCAATCCGGTAAACCCAGGTGTAAAAACTCGACCCGCCTTTGAAAGATTTTAGTGCCTGGAAGGCTTTAATGAAGGCTTCCTGGGCAATGTCATTGGCGTCCTCGTGATTGGACGTCATATGGTAAACGGTGGAGTAGATGCGCTCCTGGTAGCGTTTCACCAGTTCATCATAGGCGCTCAAATCTCCGTCCCGGGCGCGGCT
>JBBQYD010000080.1:0-14049 GCA_038209025.1 Verrucomicrobiota bacterium
GATGAAGCCCGGTATGCCTGGTTCAACGGCACCAATTCAGCGTCTTGGATGCGTCAACATGGGATCGACGCAGTGAATGGCAATCACGCGTTAATGAGCGCCGACCTCACGCTGGTGCAACTGAAAACCAAGGATTGGGACACCCTTCGACCCGAGCAGCTTCGTGCACGAATCGCCACGCAGTCTCCCGCCTCCGCCTCCTTCAGCAGTGAGACAACCTACGGTTTCCGCACGCGCGAAGGTGCGGTGGGTATTCTGCAAATCCTCGAGAACCAGTTCGTCCCGGGCACCGCCGAACTGTCGCCCGGGGTGAAGATTCGTTACAAGCTTCTCCACGGTGGCGAGGCGTCCAGGAGCCCTTAACTCAGTCGATGACGACGGCCGTCTGGGGCAGATCAGGGGCGGTGACGGGCCAGCGGAGCGGGGGGTGCCCGGCGAAGGCGGCCTCGACGTAGTACTCGAAGTCCTCCGTCGCGGGCGGCAGCGAGACTTGATAGATCGCGCGCGCCAGGTGGGTAGCCCGAACCGATTGCCAGCGGCCTTGGCCCAGAGGCCGATAGTGCAGTCGGATGGGACCCGGCGGCTGCGCATCCAAGGCCACGATGCGCAGTGGCAGAGCCTCGCCTCGGGCGACGCTGGTACGCGCTGTCAGGACGGTGACCTGAGGCGGGCCACGGTAGTCTTTCCAGGGCCGCGCGGTTTCCGGGAGTGGCACGCCCAGGAACTGCTCGAGTTTAGGGTCCTGACCTTCGAGGATCTTGACGCGCCACAGGGATTGCTGCTCGAAATTCGCCAGGGTGCCGAGCTCGGTGGCGTTGTTTAACGTGGCCAGCAGGGCGCTGTACATCTCGGCGCAGTGGCTGACCATTGCGAGACGCAACGGCAGAGCCCGCTCGCGCGCCAACTCACGGCGCACGGCCGGGTCAGTCTCCTTTTCGAGCCGGGCCACCAGGGCATCGAGTTCGCCGCGGGCACAGCCCAACTGGCCCATCGCGCGGGTGACACGGAAAGTGTTGAGCCACCAATCGAACCGCTCCCGGTTGCCGGCACCCACCACCCGGGGACGCAACTGGGCGAATTCATCGACGAAGCCAAACTGTTTGGCGAGGCTGGCCCACGGCTGGGATTGCACGGCGATGACCCCCGGGCCGCGATTCCAAGTTGAAGTGACGGGGAATTGACCGTCGAGCCGGCTGAAAATCGCCGCCGCTTCCGGGCCTGCCTCCGGCCCGAACTGGGCGCGGGCCCAGGCGGCGTAGAAGTCGGCCACGGGCAGGTCGCGCGGAACGTCGGCGGGGCCGGGGTCGGCGGCGTAATCCTGGCAGGCCGGCCCCCCGCAGTTGAGCTTGCGAACGACTCCCGATCCGGCCAGTTCGATGGCAGCGATGCACGGGTACTCCACTTCGGGGACGAACTCGATGCGCAGTTGGCCCTGGTCAACCACGAGGTTCGTGAAGGTGAGATCCAGCGCCCGGAATGCGCCGACCCGGGCAAAGATATCCAGGTGCTCCACGACTGGCTGCTGCTGGAGCTGGATTCCGAACACACGTTTGCCCGCCTGCTGGTACGCCGGCTCCACAAACCGCAAGGTGACGCGGTAGCGGCCATCAGGAACGGCAAACCGATAGCCGCGGAGGTTATAGCGGACAGTTTGGTAGAGCGGAACGAGGTCGGTGCCATCGACGGCGTGATTGAGGAACGCCGCCGTTTGGCCGCCGAAGACTTCGATCTCGGGTTTCTGGACCGCCGCCGGAGCCGGGCGGCTCCACGAGCCCTGCTCCCAGGCAGCTTGGGCCAGGGCGCCGATGGTGGGGCTGAGAATGCGCGTGCGCCAGTGCAGGCCCATCAGGCCCTGGCAGCCGTAGCGTCGGGCGTCGACGGCGTCGCGCCGCATGCGCCCGGCCCGCAGTTGGATTGAGGTCAGTGTCGGATCGTCTTCGAACCATGGGATGGACCATTTGGTGCGGCCTTCAAGCCGGGCAAAGTTCTCGGACACCGGGGCGCTGCCGAGATTCATGCTGATGGCGCTGAAGACGATATTCTTGGGCAACGCCTGGTCCAGAGCCGGGAAGTTCCCCGTGATCCAGCCCCAGCCGCAAATGCCCAGGCCAAACGAGGCTTGCGTCGAACGCAAGGCCGCCTGGGCACATTCGAGGTTGGTGATGAAGCGCTTCTGGTCGATCTCCCCTTCATGGCCCCAGATCCAGTAGTAATCAATGGGAAATGCCCGTTGGATGCGAGTGAACATGCCCGCAAAGACTTTTTGAATGGCCGCCGGGTCGTCGGCAAGCAGCCCGAGCCCAGCGAGCCGGTCCTTCACGACGCCGGGAATATCCAGCGGGGATTCGGTGCCCACGCAAGTCTTCATCCCCAAGCGGTGGGCTTCATGGAACACGGCCTGGAGCATCCGGCCGGTCCGGTTGATCAGGGCCACGCGCGCGGCGGGAGTCTTGGGGAACGGGAAGTCCTCCGGACCGTTCACCTCCGAGCCATAGTCATCGGTGGGAAACACCTGGGCGCCGCCGAAGCTGTAGTCGCTGGTCTTGCCGGGTTGATAGCACCCATAGGGTTGGGTTTTGGCCGTGGTGTACCAGGACGCCTCATCGCTGAGTTTCACCGTGCCATCGGGGTTGACGTCTTCGGGCACGCCTATCCAAACCGTCGGTTCCGGACCAAGGTCCCGGTTCTGGGCCGGATAGGTGTGCAGGCCCACGAAGTTGAAGCGCAGTTTGGCCGATTGCCCCAGGATGAACTTCCAATCTTCCACGGTCCACCAGTCCGGGCCTTCAGGGAAGTCGTGGAAGGGCTGCAAACCGCGCAACTCAAAGAGGGGCTGGGCGGTTTCATCAGCCATGGCGGGCAGCGCTTGGAGGCGCTGGTCGGGGATGATATCCCGGTCAATCTCGAAGCGGACTCCGAGCCGCTCGGCGTACGCATACGCCCCGTATAACACCCCCACATCGCTGCCGCCGCTGATGGTCAGCGTGCGGTCTTCGGTCTTCAACCGGTATTGTTGCGGGTCCAAAAGCGGGTCAACCCGCAACGCGATGCCATGACCGGTCGCCATGATTGCCAGCCGCTTGCCCGTGCGCAGATAAACGTAGCGGCGCACTTCGTGCGCCGCGAACTTCATTCGCGCCGATGCATCCGCCGGACAAACCACCGCCTCTCGCGCCAGCGCCGGGCCGGGGCACAGCAGCAGGAGTAACAGAAGAACAGGCTTCACAATGGCTCCCGATACCAAATCGGTGCCCGGGTGAAAAGGCGAAATGATCAACTAAGAATGACCGCGAGGTCAAACGCCTCCGGCCTTTGGTGGCCAAAATTCATGTCCTCAAGCAGGAGCCGCAAAAAGTTCCCGGAGATCCAATTCGGCAAAAAAACTGCCGCTTGGAAGGAAGAGCTTTCCGGGATTGAAAGTAACAACGGCGCTTGCCAGCCGGTTTTTTGGCAGATCTCAGCGAGGGTTTTGAAGAATCCCGCCGGCCCACATTATCCAGAAAGATGTTTGCACCCCGGCTCATCACAATTGTCCCGCCGAACGAAGAAAGCCCGATGAAGCCGAGATGCGCCCGCCAAGCCGTGGGTCCTCCGGCGGCGGCGCGCGGCATCAACTCGCGCGCGTCAGGGAAGGCAGCTCGTCTCCAGGAATCGCTGGAAGGTCCGCCGCTTTTCCACCACGTCATTGTGGGCGAGGTCCGTGGCCAGAAATACGATGCGGTTGGTGCGGAGTTGATCGTTATTCAACTCCGGTTCTGTCCCGCTGACAAAGGGCACGTTGCGGGCCTTGAGCCCGGCGATCAGCTTTTGCGTTGGTTCCCGGGTGCCGCCGCCCGGCGTATGAATATTGAGCAATCGTCCATGCGTTTTTTCCTGCCACGCCAGGAACTTCTCCCCCTGGGCGTATAACGCGTCGAACAGCCAGACCTCTGCGATTTTGTCAGTCAAGCCCCCGCAGTCCACTATGGAAGAGATCACCTGGTAGCCGCCGCTGTGGCCGGAGAGCACCACTCGTCCGACGCTGATGGTCTTCCCCTGCATTTGCGGCTGCTCCCGCAACGTGGCGATGACGTCGCTCATGAAGGCTGCGAACCCGCCGGGGTCTTCCAGTTTTCCGCCAAAGGAATCCGGCGCATTCCTGGGACCCTGAGGGACCACCAGAATCGCGTTCCTGCGGCTCGCCACCAATTGGTCGATCAATTTGTAATCGCGCAGCACCCGGTCAACCTGGTTGCGCCAGCCGTGAAAGTGGACGACGAAATCGAGCTTTTCCGCCGGTTTGAACTGGCGGGGGATGAAGATGGCTGTCGTGTTATCGGAATAGTGCTCCCTGGCCGGAAATACCTGCTCGCGATACGTGTGCCCCTCCGCGCGTTTGGGGTGCGGGAACGGAGCGGTTCGCAGATTGGTCAGGACCAGCGTGCCGGAGAGGGCGTAAGATTCAGCCGTCGGCTGGGCGGATGCGGCGCAGATGGAACCTGCCACAATCAGGCAGGGGATGACTTTCCATAACGAAGCATGCATGCGTGTCGGTTATCCATCCTTGGGTGAACTGAGTTTTTTGCCGGCGTCCTCACCAGACGGCTGCGGGACGGTCCCCGGCTGGGGCGGAGCTGCTGGCGGCGCCGGCCTGGGTTTGGGGGCGGGCTTGGCTTTGAAAGCCGACCTCAGCAGCCAGTGCCGCTTGAGTCCCTGCACCAGGTCGTCGGCATCGCGCACCGCGCGGGTGATGCTCTCCAGCATGTTCGTATTCGCCAGCACCTGGTCATTGAGACCGCCTGTGATGCCCGCCAGGTTTTCGAGGGATTTGTTCAAATTATCCACCACCGCCACGAGGTTGGTATTGGCGGAGACAATCATGGTGTTCGCGTTCCCGAGAGTGGCTTCGAGCTGGCGGTTGATGTTCGTGGGCAGCAGCCAGTCGCCCAGGGCGCCTGGCCGGTCCAGTTCAGCCATCACGGCCGCCAGGTTGCTCACCGCCGGGCGCGCGCTCACCGCCACCACATTGAGGTTCGAAGTCAGATCCGAGCCGTTGGCGAGCAGCCGCGCGATTTCATTGGTGAGCGCGAGAATGTGGGGCAGCCCCGCCTCCACCTCGCCGATGAGTTGCTCCAGCCGTTCGGTGACCGCCGCCGATTCGGTGGACATCAGCCAATAGTGATTCTTCCCGGTGTATGGTTCGTAGCTGCCGATTTTATCGTTCCAGACAGCGGTCGCGCTTTTGCGTGTTTCGAGCGTGTTGAAAACCAGGAACTGAGTGGCGCCTGCCGCCACGCCGCGCTCGAGATTGGCGGGCGTAAGCGGCGAGAGCGCGGTCAACACCAGGTTCGTTTCCGTGTGGTCGTACAGGTCCGCCGCGAATTTCCACTTTTCACCGGTTTTCAGGGTTCGGGCTTCGCCCGGGGTCATCTGTCGCAGGGGATGAAACGCGTAAGTCGGATACCCGTTGGTGCCCTTGGTGACCTCCAGCGCCCGCTTGCCCAGCAGATCGGCGGTTGTGACGCGCGCATAGGATCCTTTGGTCCACATGTAGCCGAAATAAGGGGCAACCAGTTCGAACTTGATGAAGATATTGTACGGCGACTCGGGGTCCATCGGTTCGAGCTCAGTGATGCGTCCAACCTGCAAACCCATCAAGGTAATCGGGTCGCCCACCCGCAACCCGGTGGCGCGCTGGGTGAATGTGAAGTAGGCCGCCTTGGCTTTGAACCAGCCTTTGCTCTCCGCGGCGTTGTACAGGTAATAGGCGAAACCAAAAGCCAGCAGCGCCACCGCCAGCGAAACGAACCAGCCCACCGCACGTTCCATCCGGCTGAGACGGGTGCGCAGTTGCGGGGTCAGGTCTTGCAGTGCCATATATGTCTTACCGGTTATTTCAGAAAAATGCCCCCGGGTCAAATCTCCCGAGTCTCCGCGTCGAGCAGATCATTGACCATTTGCCCGGACATGATGGTTAACTCGCTCCAGGTGCCGAGCCGCTTCAGATGCTTGTCGTGCAGCACGGCGAAATTGCGCCCCCGCCCTTTCCAGGAGCGCAAATCGGAGGCAGTCACCACCAGCGTCACGGGCCGCCCGTGCAGCCATGAATGGCCCTCCGCGAGGGCATCCAACAGGTTCAACCACCAGTTGGAATGCCGCAGGTCCAAACCCGCCAACGGATTGTCGAGCAAGAGCAACTCCGGTCGCAGCATCAAGGCTCGCGCCAGCCCCGCCCGCTTTTGCCAGTTGCGTCCCAGTGATCCGGGCGTGGAATCCGCGATTGACCCCAATTCCAACACTTCAAGCAGTTGCCGGGTCTCATCGTGCGCCGCTTCGGCCGACAAATTCCGGTGGTACCGCAGCGGCAACGACACGTTTTCTTCAATCGTGAGATGGTTGAACAATTGCCCGGTCTCAAACACAAAACCCACCCGAAGCCGTTCCTTGAGATCAGCCCCCTCGAAGATGGGCATTTCGAGCCCAAACAGGTTGTAAACCCCGGATTGCGCGCCGATCAGGCCGGCCGTCATCATGAGAAAATCGGTTTTCCCGGAGCCCTGTAATCCGCCGATCACCCAATAATCCCCCGGGCGCACGATCCAGTCCACGTTCACGGCCACCGCCAGGCGAGGATCGCGCAAAGCAGGGACGGTGACGTCCTTCATTTCGATGACTGGCGGAGGTGGGTTTGGCGGTTCAGCAGGCATTACACGGCGAGGTAGATGATGATGAACAAGGTGTCGATTAACACACAAGCCACGACGCTTTGGCCCACCGCCCGGACGGTCTGCTGGGAAACCTCCTCCAGGCGCAGCGGTTGCGCCAACCCGTGGAAGCAGGTCACCGTCGCCACGATGAACCCGAACACGAGCGTCTTCAAGGCGAGCAAGGCAAAGTCCATGAACGTAAGCGCCCCCGCCAGTTGCCGGAAGTAATCAGCCGGACGCAGGGGGACATCCTGGATGAACGCCCACAAATAGCCGCTGAGAACGGCCCCCAGGATGAGGTAAACGGTCAGTGCGAATACGCTGATGGCCATCCCCAGCACCCGGGGGACAACCAGGTAATGGACAGGATCAATGCCCAACGCTTCCAGCGCCTCCAATTCGCCCATGGCTCGCGCGGTGCCCAGTTCAATCACATTGGCGGTGCCCACCCGGGCCAGCACCAGGAGCGCCGTCAACAGGGGGCCCAACTCCCGCACCACCACCAACACCATGATCGTGCCCAGATAATCGATGGCTCCCACGCGCGTGAGCCAAGAAACCGCCTGCCCGATCACCAGGAAGCCCAGCGCGCCTGACAGAAAAAGGAACATGGGCATGAGCTTCAGCCCCGCCCGCGAAATCTCGTGCAGAATGGCCGGCCAGAGCACTCGCCTCGACGATCCCCATTTCGTCAGCACCACTCCCAGCGTGATGAGAAAGAAAGCGCCCAGCCCCTGGAGCGTGATGGCGAACCGGAAGATCTTGCGCCCGGCATAATGGGTCCACGAACGGGGTAACGGTCCGCGCGCGAGGGCGCGAAACCGCGGGACGTCGTAGGCGCTGGCTTGCCCGTGCTGCATGGGCACCAAGCTAGGTGGCTATGGGCCCAGGGTCAAATGCAGTTCCTGAGGAAAGGCAAATACCACCAGTTGACGGCTGGAAGGCTTCGGCGGCGGCCCTGCCGCGCCGGACCCGACAATGAATCAAGAAATCTCCCGCTAACCCAACGGTGGTCAGGCGGCCGCCTGCCCCGGTTTGCGGGTGATCAAAGGCTTGCCGGTGCCAGCAATCACCTGTCCGGTGATCTGCACGTGCAGGATGTCGTCGCTGCTGGGAACTTCGTACATGAGGTCCAGCATGATCCGCTCCAGCAGGCTGCGCAGGGCGCGGGCTCCAGTTCCCTTCTTGATGGCTTGCACCGCCAATTCGCGCAGCGCCTCCGGGGAGAACTCAAGTTCCACCCCTTCCATGGCCAGCAGTTTCGCGTACTGCCGGGTCAAGGCGTTGCGGGTGTCGGTCAGAATGGACACCAGGTTGTCTTCCGTGAGTTCTGCCAGAACGCTCACCATCGGCAGGCGCCCGATGAACTCCGGGATAAACCCGAAAACTAGCAGATCCTCAGGTTCCACGTATTGCAGAATTTCCTGACGGTTGATCGCAGAGGTCTTATAGCCTTCCTCCACCGCGCGGAAGCCCATCACATGCTTGCCCATGCGGCGCTGGATAATGCGCTCCAAACCCACGAACGCCCCGCCGCAAATGAAGAGAATATCGGAGGTATCCACGCGGATGTACTCCTGTTGCGGATGTTTGCGGCCGCCTTGGGGGGGAACATTGCACGTGGTGCCTTCGAGAATTTTTAACAGGGCCTGCTGCACGCCTTCGCCGGAGACGTCCCGGGTGATGGAAACGTTCTCGGTTTTTCGCGCGATTTTGTCGATTTCATCGATATAAACGATGCCGCGCTGCGCGCGTTTGACGTCATAATCGGCGTTCTGAAGCAGGCGAAGAATGATATTCTCGACGTCTTCACCCACATACCCGGCTTCCGTTAGCGTTGTAGCATCAGCAATCGCAAAAGGCACATCCAAAATCTGGGCCAGCGTGCGAGCCAGCAGGGTCTTCCCCGAACCGGTGGGGCCGACCATCAGAATGTTGCTCTTCTCGATCTCCACCTCTCCATGCGGGTCGGCGGAGGCGGGGTTCCCGGCCTCTTCGCCGGGTTCGGTTTCTGACGGGGCGGCAGGTTCCTGCAGGATGCGTTTGTAGTGGTTATGGACCGCGACCGACAGGGTCTTCTTGGCGTGCTCCTGGCCGATGCAGGCGAGGTCAAGTTGGACCTTGATCTCGGCCGGTTTCGGCACGCTCATCCGCGATTTCTGCTTTTTGCTCTGCGGGGCCAGTTCTTTGTCCAGCACCTGCTTGCAAAGGACGACACAGTTGTCGCAGATGTAAACGCCGGGACCCTGGATGAGTTTCTTAACCTCGGCGTGAGACTTGCCGCAAAAACTGCACAGAGTAATGGTGGTGGGCCGGGCCATGCGAAAGCGGATTATTCCTTTTTGTCAGCGAGGCTGGTGGCGTGGTCGGCCAGCGTTTTGATTTCCTTGCGGGATTGCACCACTTCATCAACCAGGCCATAGGCCTTGGCCTCTTCAGCGGACATGAAGTTATCGCGGTCACAGTCCTTCTCCACCTGCTCAATGCTGCGCCCGGTGTGGTTGGCAATGATCGCGTTAAGGCGCTGCTTGAGGCGCAGCATATAGCGCACGCGGATTTCCACGTCGCTGGCGGCGCCTTCCGCCCCGCCCAGCACCTGGTGGATCATGATGTTGGAGTTGGGCAGCGAGTAGCGTTTGCCCTTGGTGCCGCCGCACAGCAACACCGCGCCCATGCTGGCGGCCTGCCCGATGCAATAGGTGTTCACATCGCAGGTCAGGAACTGCATGGTATCGTAAATGGCCAATCCGGCCGTCACGCTGCCGCCGGGGGAGTTGATATAGAGATGAATGTCCTTTTTGGGATCGCTCATTTGCAGGAACAACAATTGCGCGATGATCACGTTGGCCACCATGTCATCGACCGGTGTTCCCAGGAACACGATCCGATCGACCAGCAAACGTGAATAAATATCATATCCGCGTTCGCCTCGCCCGGTTTGTTCAACCACCATTGGCACTAAGAAGTTATCCATAGACATTATCTCCAGCACCGGCAACCTAGCGGAGCGGCGCCCTCCGGTCAAGAAAAGCCAAAGTCGCGCCCGTTATCTAAGCGGTGACGTCGCCATTAGCCAGAATTGCTGATTGGCCAGCAAACCGCGGTGGATTATTGGTGTCAAGAACGCCTGCGGCACAAGTCACCTGCCAGGTCCTGAACAGTGGTCACTCAGAAAAGAACCGGGCGCGGCGCATATCGGCCCATACGGCGATGGCGGCGCCGGGTTGCAGGTGGTGGTTGGCGGGCCAGCGCACCGTCAGTTCGCGTTCCCAAAGCCACACAGCGGCATGGGCGTCCGCGCCAGCGGTTTCGACGCGGAGCAGCCGGGCGGGAAGCCGCCAGGATTCATCCGCGCCCTCGGGTTTTTGCAGGAGAAAGTGCTCCGGACGCAGCCCCAGAGTGACCCGCTCCGGCTCCGAAACGGACCGGTCCAGCAAACCGGCGGGCAGGGAAAGCACAATGCCATCGCTGTTCTGGGGTTCAAACCAGGCGTCGGGACCACGGCCGCCCAGCTCTCCCGGAATCAAATTGATCGGCGGCGAGCCGATGAACGCGGCGACGAATGAGCTGGCCGGTGAGGCGTAGATTTCGGCCGGCGAACCGGCCTGCTGCAAGCTGCCCTGGTTCATCACCGCAACGCGCGTTCCCAGCGCGAGTGCCTCGCGCTGGTCATGCGTGACATACAGCATCGCCGACTGCGTTTCCTCGTGAACCCGCCGAATCCAGGAACGCAAGTGGACGCGGCTCGGTTCATCGAGGTGCGCCAACGGTTCATCAAGCAGGAAAATCGCGGGGCGCCGCACCAATGCCCGCCCCAGAGCCACCCGCTGGGTCTGGCCCCCGGAAAGCTCATGGGGGAACCGGCCCAGGCAGTCGCCGAGTTCCAGCATTGCCACCGCCCGCGAGAGCCGTTGTTCCATTTCGCTCCGGGGCAGCTTGCGCACCCGCAAACCAAAGGCGAGGTTGTCGCGCACCGTCATGTGCGGATACAACGCGCCTGATTGGAACACGAAAGCAATGTCCCGCAAATGGGGTGGCACGCCATTGCAGACCTGCCCGTTGATCTGGATTTCCCCGGAATCCGGCCGCTCCAGACCCGCAATCAGCCGCAGGGTGGTGGTTTTGCCGCAACCGGAGGGTCCCACCAGGGCCAGCAACTCCCCGGGTTCGACCGCCAGGGTCAGGTCATGGACGGCAGGCAGGGCCTCTCCGCGCGGGCCACGGAACGACTTCGCCACCTGGTTGAGAGCAATGCGGCTCACGAAGTTTATCTTCCGCGGTCCGGCCGGAATGTCGAGCAAACAGCTCGCCAGGCCATGGGCCGAATGAAGTTTAATGACCGTGAAGCCGTCTAACGATGCGGCGGGAAGCGGCGCGCCCCCGGGAGCGAAGGAAACCCCGGCATTGCTTTTGCCCGCGTGCTTTTGCAATGTCATGCCACGATGGGCGGGTGCGCGGGCCAGGGTCGGACTGGGCCGGCAGCGGACCGGGATGCCTCGCGAAAATAGTCGAAAATAACGGGCTGGAGAATTGGAGTTGTGAATTACGTTAAAAACAGGTCGCGGTGGAGGGCCCCAGTTTTGGCCTCCGGGGCGGTTTGGCTGATGGCGGCGAGTTGCTTCGCAGCCGTGGCCGAACCTGACATCCGGCGGGACGCCACCGTCATCGCCGTTGAGCAACTGATGCCCAGCGTGGTGAATATCGCCACGGAAACGGTGGTGGAGCAGCACGATTTCTATGAAACCCTGCTGCGGGATTTTTACGGTGCTCCGGGGTTGCGCGCCCGGCCCCAGACCTCCATCAGCCTTGGCTCGGGGGTGATTATTGATGAGGACGGCTATTTGCTGACCAACTATCATGTGGTGAGCCGCGCCACGCGCGTGCAGGTGAAACTCTGGGACGGACGGGAGTTTGAAGCCGAGCCGCTGATCGCCACGCCGGGGAGCGATGTGGCGCTGCTGCGGATCAAAGCCAAACCGGGGGAGAAGTTCAGAGCGATCCGCTTCGCCAAAGACGATGACCTGCTGTTGGGCGAGACGGTGCTGGCGCTGGGCAACCCGTTTGGCCTGGGCGGGTCAGTCACCCGCGGCATACTCAGTTCAAAGAACCGGCGTCCGTCCACGGGGAACGAGCCGTTAAAGGTGGAGGATTGGCTGCAAATTGACGCGGCCATCAATCCGGGCAACAGCGGCGGGCCGCTGGCCAATGTCAAAGGCGAACTGATCGGTCTGAACGTGGCGGTTTACCGCGAGACCGCGGGGATGGGGGTGGGGTTTGCCATCCCGGTGAAGCAGGTTTCCGCCGCCATTTCGAGATTCTTCACGCCTGAGTGGACCGCCTCGTTGTGGTTTGGTGGACTTTTTCAAGGCGGCGCCGGGCCGCTGGTGATCAACGAAGTGCAACCCGGCAGCCCGGCGGCGCGGGCGGGGCTGCGGGTCGGCGACCAGGTGCTGCAGTTCAACGGCAAAACTCCGTCCGGCCTGATTGAACTTAACCGGCAGCTCGTGGCCGCGGAGCAAGGGGCGTTCAGCGTCAAACGCGGCGTCGAACGTGTGGCTGTCACGGTGAAACTGCTGAAACTCGATGACCTGGTGAAGCAAAAGACCGGGTTGACCCTGCTGGAAGTGACCGGCCGGACGGCGGAGCAGTTGGGCGTGAAGGCCGGGGAAGGCTTGTATGTTGAGGAGGTTGAAGCCGGTGGTCCGGCCGCGGAAGTCCGGCTGCAACGGGGCTACCTGGTGGTGGGCGTGGAAGGCCAGAGCATCGGGGATTTGCGCCACTTTGCCGGCGTGGTGGCCGATAAGAAAAAAGGTGAAAACCTCCGCCTCACCGTGGTCGTTCCCCGGCGGGCGGGCGGGTATGTGGAATTCCGCCAGGGGCTGGTGGATATCCGGGTGCGGTAAACCCGATTTTTTCAATGGCTGAAACCCCGGGCAATTGGCAACATGCGCGCGGGCATTTGCGATGAGCCACGATTTGATGATTGAAGTCTCCAACCTGACCAAGCGGTACGGGCGCCACACCGCGGTAGCGAACATTTCGTTTACCGTGGCGCGCGGGGAGATTGTGGGCCTGCTGGGGCCCAATGGAGCCGGGAAGAGCACCACCATGCGGATTCTCTCCGGCTTTCTGCCCGCCAGCTCCGGCACGGTGCGGGTCGCCGGTTACGATATTTTCCGGCAGTCCGAGGAAGTCCGGCGGCGCATTGGGTATATGCCTGAGAACAACCCGCTCTATCACGAGATGCGGGTGCGGGAATACTTGAAATTCCGGGCCCGTTTGAAGGGGTTGAGCGGGACCCGGGCCCGGGAGCGCGTTGACCGGGTGATGGAGCAATGCAGCCTCACGGACGTGCAACGCCGGATCATCGGCCAGCTTTCGAAAGGTTTTCGGCAGCGAGTCGGGCTGGCGGACGCCCTGGTGCATGAGCCCGAGTTGATCATCCTGGATGAGCCGACGATCGGGCTGGACCCGAACCAGATTAGAGCGGTGCGCCAGCTCATCAAGAGCCTGGCCAATGCTCACACGGTACTCATCTCCACCCATATCCTCCCGGAAGCGGAGATGACCTGCAACCGAATGGTGATTATGTATGAGGGGAAGATTCTCGCGGCTGACACGCCGGAAAACCTGCAGCGGCTGATGAGCGGCAACAGCCAGGTCATCGCCGAAATCGCCGCTCCGGCGGAGGCCCTGATGGAATGCTGGGCCGGGGTGGCGGAGATCGAGCAATACGATGTTTCCCCAGCCCAGGGAGATTATTGCCGGTGTGCGCTCACCCCGCACCAGGGCGTGGACATTCGCCCGCAGGTTTTTTCGATGGCGCTGGCACGCGGCTGGCCGTTGCGCGAGCTGACCCGCAGCCGCCATTCCCTGGAAGACATTTACGTGGAGGTCACCCGCCCGGACGAAGAGGAGGAGGGTTGATGCAGACCTACTGGACACTCACCCGCCGCGAGTTGGCCGGCTATTTTCTTTCGATGACGGGCTACATCACCATCGCGGCGGCCATGTTCCTGCTGGGGTTTAGCTTTGTGGACCTGCTCAAGCAACTCCAACGGCAGCCGACCCCCATGCCTGTGACAGAGCTTTTTTATGTCACCTGGTTCTTCTGGCTGATCCTGCTGGTGACCACCCCGGTGATCACCATGCGGCTGTTCGCTCAGGAACGGTTTTCGGGGACGTTCGAAACGCTGATGACGACGCCGGTAACCGATTTGCAGGTGGTCTTGGCCAAATTCACCGCCGCCATGGTGTTTTACATGGTGATGTGGCTGCCGTTGCTCGGCTGTGTGCTGCTGGTGCGGCATTACACGACCTCCACCGCCGCCCTGGATGGCGGCGCGCTGGGTGGCACGTTCCT
>JBBQYD010000081.1:0-13886 GCA_038209025.1 Verrucomicrobiota bacterium
AAGCGCATCGCTGAGCTGCACCAGTTGATGGGGGCTCCGGCCCCGCCGGCGCCGCCCTCCGAGCCGCTGCCCAATTCCCTTTTTTGACCGTTGCCTTGGCTGATCCTCTGGTCCGCACGTGCTTGACGGAACCCCTTTAAAGCGGCACAGTTTCACCCCCGTATATTTGATTTATGAATACAGCGCATAACCTGTCAGAAAGCTTGAGGACATTCGACCTCGGCAATGGGCGCCAGGGCGCCTTCTATTCTTTGCCCGAATTGGAGAAAACCGGCGTTGGACCCATCGGCAAATTGCCGGTCTCTATTCGCCTGGTGCTGGAATCGGTGCTGCGTAACTGCGATGGAAAACGGGTGAGCGAGGAGAATGTACGCGCCTTGGCCAATTGGCAGCCCAATGCCGTCCGCACGGAAGAAATCCCATTCGTGGTTGCCCGCATTGTTCTGCAGGATTTCACGGGGGTGCCGCTGCTGGTGGATTTGGCCGCCATGCGGTCGGCCGTGGAGCGATTGGGCAAAAACCCCAAACTGATCGAGCCACTGGTGCCGGTGGACCTGGTGGTGGACCATTCGGTGCAGGTGGATTATTTTGGAACATCTGGCGCCATGGTCCAGAATCTCGAAATGGAATTTCAGCGGAATCGGGAGCGTTACCAGTTTCTAAAATGGGGGATGCAGGCTTTTGATACCTTCAAAGTGGTTCCGCCGGGGATCGGGATCGTTCACCAGGTGAACCTTGAATACCTTGCCAAAGGAGTATTGTCTCAGGCTGGCGGTCAGGCGGTGGGTGCGGCGGAGGTGTTTTACCCGGATACCCTGGTGGGCACCGACTCGCATACCACCATGATCAATGGCTTGGGGATCGTGGGCTGGGGCGTGGGCGGCATTGAAGCCGAAGCCGGGATGCTGGGACAGCCGGTCTATTTTCTGACGCCGGACGTCGTGGGTGTGCATTTGTCTGGATCGTTGCGGGAGGGGGTCACGGCCACTGACCTGGCTTTGACAATCACCCAGATGCTGAGAAAGGCGAAAGTTGTCGGCAAATTTGTGGAGTTTTTTGGCCCGGGCGCCGCTGCCTTGCCGGTCGTGGACCGCGCGACAATCGCCAACATGGCTCCGGAGTATGGCGCTACGATGGGCTTCTTCCCGATCGACGCTGAAACGGTAAACTACCTGCGGGCCACCGGGCGCAGCGAGGAACAATGCCGAACTTACGAGAACTACTACCGGGCGCAGAATTTATTTGGCATTCCCCAAAAAGGTGAAATTAATTATTCATCGGTGGTGGAGTTTGACCTCGCCTCGGTATCGCCGAGCGTGGCTGGGCCAAAGCGTCCGCAGGATCGCATCGAATTGACCCAGTTAAAGCGGGAGTTTGTAGCCGCGTTTTCCCGACCGGTGGCCGAGAGCGGGTTTGGGAAGAACGCGGCGGAGCTTTCAACGAGCTTTGCCATCAGCGGCCTGGAGAGAGCGACGTCTGGCGGCGGCAGCCAGGAACCGGTCGCACGCCTGACGGCGGCAGCCAGGAACACAAATCCGAGCACCGAATTGGAGATGGTAAATAACCGGCCTACGCCGGATGTGGTTCCCAAGTCGGAGCCCGGAGCCAACGGAGTGTTGCGGCATGGCAGCGTGCTGATTGCGGCGATCACCAGTTGCACCAACACCAGCAATCCATCCGTGATGCTGGCGGCGGGTTTGCTGGCAAAGAAAGCTGTGGAACGTGGGTTGGTCGTGAACTCATTGGTCAAGGCCTCCCTGGCCCCCGGCTCACGCGTGGTAACCGATTATCTTGAAAAGACCGGCTTGCAGCCGTACTTGGACACGCTGGGTTTTAACCTGGTGGGCTATGGATGCACCACCTGCATTGGGAATTCCGGGCCGCTGTCGGCTCCGATTGACGAGGCGGTGGTGAAACACGATGTGGTTGCCGCATCAGTCCTTTCCGGCAACCGCAATTTTGAAGCGCGGGTGCATCAGAGCATCAAGGCAAATTTCCTGATGTCGCCCCCGCTGGTGGTTGCCTTCGCGCTGGCTGGCCGGGTGGATATCGATATGAGTTCGGAGCCGCTTGGCCAGGACCGCCAGGGACGGGAAGTCTTTTTGAAGGACATCTGGCCAACGCTCCAGGAGGTGCGGGACCTCATGCAGTATGCCTTGAAGCCCGAGGTGTTTCAGAGGCTCTATCGTGACTTCGCGAGCCAGAATCCGAAATGGAACGAAATTCCCGCCTCCACCGGCACTGTGTACCAGTGGGATGAAACGAGCACCTACATCCAGGAGCCGCCATTTTTTACCAACTTCAACCTGCTTCCGGGAGAGGTGAAGGGAATTCACGGAGCGCGGGCCCTGGGCATTTTTGGAGACAGTGTAACGACCGACCACATTTCGCCAGCGGGCAGCATCAAGAACAGTTCCCCGGCGGGGGCATACTTGCTGGCGCACGGGGTGGGTGTGGCGGACTTCAATAGCTACGGTTCCCGGCGAGGCAATGACCGGGTAATGACGCGCGGCACGTTCGCCAATGTGCGGATCAAGAACCTGATGGTTCCCGGGGTGGAGGGCGGGGTCACGCGATTCCAGCCTACGGGCGAGCAGTTGAGCATTTATGAGGCGGCGATGAAATACGCGGAGCATGGCACCCCATTAATCATCATTGCCGGGCAGGAATACGGCACTGGAAGCTCGCGGGATTGGGCAGCCAAGGGAACCTCGCTGCTGGGGGTCAAATGTGTGGTGGCGCAGAGCTATGAGCGGATCCACCGTTCGAACCTGGTGGGCATGGGCGTGCTGCCGCTGCAATTCAAGGACGGCACCAACGCGCGCACGTTGAAGCTGGACGGAACCGAAACCTACGAGGTGCTTGGCATGGAGGCAGGCATTCGGCCACAGCAGGATTTGACTCTGCGGCTCAAGCGGGCCAGCGGTACCACGGAAGAGGTTCCGGTGCGCTGCCGCATCGACACGCCGATAGAAGTGGATTATTTCCGGCATGGCGGCATCCTGCCGTTTGTGTTGCGGCAATTGATCGCCCAAGGGTGAGCACCTGCATGACGATTCGTGAAGATCAGGTGCTGGCAGTTGCCCGCCGGGTGATTGACCGGACGGACCGTGATCATCCGGCGGATGGTGTGCTGCGCCAAACCCTGCGCGAAGAACATAGCCTCAGCCGCGAGGAGTCGGCCAGGGTCAGCGAGTACGTGTTCGCGTTTTTCCGGTGGCGCGCCTGGCCTAACGCTGGGGAGGATCTGCCCGCGCGGATTAGCGCCGCAGTCGGCCTGGCTGAGGTCTTCCAGCATGAGCCCGGCAGCTTCCCACCGGAAGAGTTGTGTGAGAAAACGGTGCCAGAATGGATTCGGCAGGAGTTGGAGGTTACCCCCGCCTGGGCGGAAGCCTTGCAGCACGTTCCGAAGCTGTGGCTCAGGGCTCGTAGAGGGAAGGGCGGCGCCCTGAGTCAGATCCTTCAGGACACGCTGCCGGCGGGCAGCGGAGGATTGGCCGACTCTTTACACTATTTTGGCGGCCAGGACCTGTTTCGCACCCCGGAATTTCGCGATGGAATGTTTGAGTTGCAGGATCTCAGCTCGCAAATGGTTGGGCTGGTATGCGAGCCATGTCCGGGCGAAACCTGGTGGGATGCGTGCGCTGGAGAAGGGGGCAAAGCCCTGCATCTTTCCGAGCTTATGGAAAACCGGGGCCTCCTGTGGGTCTCGGATCGTGCCGCGTGGCGCCTGCAAAAGCTCAAACATCGGGCGGCCCGGGCTAAAATGTTCAATTACCGCGCGGCACCCTGGGATGGCAGCGCGCGGTTGCCTACCAAGACCGGCTTTGACGGGGTGCTGGTGGATGCACCATGCAGCGGAGTTGGCACGTGGCATCGGAATCCGCATGCCCGATGGACCACTAGTCTTAACGACGTGCGGGAATTGGCGCAGGTGCAATTGCGGTTGTTGAATCACGCGGTGAAGGGCATTAAACCGGGCGGCAAATTGATTTATTCCGTCTGCACGCTGACGCGTTCAGAAACCGCCGGAGTGGTTGAGGAGTTTGAGAAGCTCCACGGAGAATTGGTGCCGATGGCTATCACCGACCCGCTGGCGCCGGGGAGGGGGCCGCAGAAAACCATCACCTACCGCACTGAAGAGTGCGGCGGCAATGGCATGTTCATCGCTGCCTGGCGGCGGACTGGCTCAGCGTAGGAGTGGTTGACCTGATCAACCCATCATTTGCCTACCGTCCGGTAAAGGTCGTCCGCGGTTTCCACCGCGCTGTCCTCGAAGGCTTTGTTCGGACCGGCTGAGCGAATCATCACCTCATTGTGGGAAAAGTAGAACTGCAGAGGGGTCCCCCAAGGGTCAGTGATTTCACCCTTGTCGTTGAGTTCGCTGCCCCGCACGGCGAGGATGAGCACTTTCTTCTCGGACTGCCCGAGGAGGCTTTTGATGATCTGCACGTTGCTGCCTTCCGGGTAGGCGCCAAAGAACTCTTTGTATTGCTGCAGGCCGAGAATGAGGTTGCCGCAATCCGAGTGGAATTTCGCGGTTTTGGCATCCCCACGGCGGAATGTCCAACCTTTAGCCACGCTGTAGTAGCCGACGACTGCGGTGATAATGAGCAAGGTCAATAGTAACTTCTTCATACTGGTTGGCTTGAGCTTTTTGGCTTCAAGTCTTTCAGCTTTGAAGAAGCAAGAGGGATGCCGGTGGAGGACCTTTCCACCAGAATTGCCGATAAACGTTTAGGTTCCGCTCTCTGGCCGCGCAAAAGCAGTTGCATCATCTCGACGGCAGCGACTCCCAGACGGAATTTTGGCTGGCGCACAGTGGTGAGCGGGACGCGGAAGTATTCGCTAACCAGGGTGTTCCCAAAACCAGTCACCGAAATGTCGCCCGGGATGGAGAGGCCCTGTTTGAGCAGGGTATCCGCACAGCCCACCGCCACCATGTCATTTACCGCCTGGATGGCTGTGGCGTGTGGTTGCTCATTGAGCAACTGCATGGTGGCCTTGGCTCCCTCATCAATGGTCCGTCCAGCCTGGAAAACGAGGGTGTCGTCCACATCCATCCCGGATTCCCGCAAGGCCCGGCGGTAGCCTTCAAATCGTTCCTCGGTCCACGGCGTGGCCGGCGGGCCGGCCAGGAACGCGATTCGGCGATGGCCCAATTTGAGCAAATGACGGGTGACAGAATAGCTGCCGATCAGATCGTCGGAAGCCACATTGACGAACTGGGTGCAGAACGGGGCGGGGTGGCCCAGCAGAACCGTGGGAATGTTTCGCGCCTGGATTTCCCGGTAAGCCGCGGATTCGGTGCCCATGCGGTAAACCGGCGAAACAAAAATGCCATCCACCCGGCGGGCTAGAAACCGGCGCAGGCACGCTTCCTCGCGTTCCGGCTGGTTCAAGGTGTGGGCCAGAAGGATTTCATACCCGAGCGCGGAAGCGCGTTCCTCGATCGCGAGCACCACCCGCGAAAAAACGGGATTGGTCATGGAGGAAATGGCCAGACCGAGAATCCGGGTGGTGCGGTTGCGCAACCCCTGCGCTGTGCTGTCCGGCACATAACCGAGTTGCTGCGCGAGCTGTTTGATGCGTGCCTTGGTGGCGGGGGAGACATCCGGGGCGTCGCGCAACGCCTTGGAGACGGTCATGATGGAGACGCCACTCTGTTCTGCTATGTCCTTTAATCGCACCATAGTATAAAAAAGGGTTCAGTGGTAAGCTCCGCGCCAGTGGAGCTTGCGGCGGAGGGTGTCGCAGAAAGAACTGCCTGAAAGATGCATCAGCCTCACGGTGCGTGGGCTGCGCCGGATGGTTATGAGGTCGCCAGTGGAGCATTCACTGATGATGTTCCCATCGGCGCTGATCATCGTGGCGGGCTTGGGGTCTATGATCTTGGCCTCGATGGTGGAGGTCAGCGGCAGGATCAGCGGGCGGTTGGTCAGGGTGTGCGGGCAGATGGGGGTCAGGCTCATCACCTTGGCGGTGGGGAAGATCACCGCTCCGCCCGCCGCCAGGGAATACGCGGTTGAACCGGTGGGCGTACTGACGATTAATCCATCACAGCGGTAGGTGGTGAGCGGTTCGTCATCCACGCGCACGTCCACCTCGATCAAACGGGAAGCGTGGCTGCGGCTGATCACAATGTCGTTGAGGGCATTGGCATGTATGAGGGAACCGCCGCAGCGGGCTGAGACTTGCAGCAAGACGCGCGGTTCCAGGGTGAACTGGCCCTTCCAGACGGCCTGCAGCGCGCGCGCCATCTCCCCAGAGGGGAGCGCGGTGAGAAAACCAAGGCCGCCGATGTTAATGCCCAAAATGGGGGTGCGTGAGCCTGCCGCCTCCCGTGCCACCCGCAGCATGGTGCCGTCACCACCCAACACCAGCAGGAGATCAACGACTTTGGTCAGCGCGGCCGTATCCGGGCTGGTCTTGCAGGAGAGCTGGGCCATGGCGGCAGACGCCTCATCGCAGAAGACCTGGCGTCCGGTTCGGGTGATGAGTCGTACGGCTTCGCTCAGTAAGGGGGCGCAGGAAATCTTTCCCGAGTTCCCGATGATGCCAACTTTGCGAATGCTTTCAGCCAACTTTTTCAAGGAGAGTAAGGAATTCCTTGTTGCCCGCCGGTCCCAGGATGGGCGACTCGGTGACCCCGCGCCAGTCCATTGTTCCCAGTCCCAAGACGAAGGTTTTTAGTTCTTTCAGCACACGTTCATGGATCGCGGGATCACGAATCACGCCCGCGCCTTTGTCAGCTTCGGCCTTGCCCGCCTCAAATTGGGGTTTCACCAGCGCGATGATTCTACCCGATGGACGCAACAAAGCAACGGCGGGGGGTAGAATTTTGCGCAGGGAAATGAAGGAGCAATCAGCGACCACCAGGTCGGCCGGCGCAAATGGGCAGGGGAACATGGCCGGGGTTAATTCACGCGCGTTGGTCCGTTCCATGGTGATGACGCGGGGGTCCTGGCGAAGTTTCCAGGCCAGTTGGCCATGGCCGACGTCCACCGCGAAGACCCGGGAGGTGCCATGCTGGAGCAGGCAATCGGTGAAGCCGCCAGTCGAAGCGCCGAGGTCAATGGCTGTCCACCCGGCAGGTTGTATTTGGAAATGTTCCAGCGCGTGCTCGAGTTTGTAGCCTCCGCGGCTGACGAACTTTTCGGGTGCAACCAACTCCAGACGGTCGGTCGGCTTGACAGGATCGCTGGCTTTGGCGGCCAGGCGATCATTTATCTTCACGCGACCGGCCAGCACTGCGCGTTGGGCCTTTTCGCGGCTTTCACACAACCCTCGCTCCACCAAAGCCTGATCCACACGCGGCATTCCCAACTATCAAAGAAATAACCGCCTGGGGCGAGCAGAAAGCGCAGGTGCCCGCGGATGATCCAAGGTTGCCGCACCGGTTTCGGGAGGCCCTCAGGGATTCGATTGGGCGTAAACCCGGTTCTGGGCGTCAAAATAACTATGCAGAAAGAGCGTGTTGTCGGCGATCGCTTTTTCGATGAGTTGTTTGATGAGAAAGAGTTCGGAGGTATTAATCACCGCGTGAACGCTGTGCTGAAAAGCCTGGACCGGAGTGAACGTCTGAAATGAATCTCCCAGCAGGATCACCGTGGCGTGGCGGCGCTGGCTCATGGGCATGATTTGGAGGGCCTGCAGCGTGAGGTTTTCCTCGATGGAATTGGCGGCGAAGAGTTCTTCCAAAACGACCACCTGGTAACGAACCTGGGTGAAACGGTTGAGGAAGTCGCCATGCGTGGCGGCGGTATGGACTTTGTAGCCCAACTCGTTGAGCGCCGTGCGGGCGGCCTCGAGCCATTCCGGGGTGGAGAACGCCAGGAGCGCGGGTTTGTCTGTGGTGCTGACGAAATCAAACTGGGCAGGCATAATCTTTTATTTGAGGCGCAGGGTGGCGGGCACCGGGGTTTGACCGTTCCGGTTTTCCTGGCCCGGCTTCATGCGCAAGGAGTTAATGTCGTAGGTGCATTCCCCCCGGCCCTTCTTCAGGTTATCGATGCCGCGGGCCACCGCTCCGCGTTTGGTGCAGTAAAGCATGGCAGTGTCCTCCGTGATTCTGCCCTGTTCGTACGCTTCAAGCGCGGATTGATCAAACGTGCGCCACCCAAAGGGATGGCTGGCCTCTATGATTTCGTAAAAACTCTTGCCCTCGGATTCCCCCAGGCGGATGGTTTCCTGCGTGCGGAGGTTGGCCCCCATGACTTCCAGCAGCGCGTGGCGTCCGCCCTCAATGCGGGGCACCAGCCGCTGGCTGAGAATCCAGCGGAGGGTGTCGGCCAGACGCGCCCGAATTTGCTCCTGCTCCTCGGTCTCAAACATGCCGAGGATGCGGTTAATCGTCTGCCCGGCATCAATGGTGTGAAGCGTGCTGAGCACCAGGTGCCCGGTTTCGGCCGCGCTGAGCGCGATCTTCACCGTTTCCCGGTCGCGCATTTCACCCACCAGAATGACTTTTGGAGCCTGCCGAAGCGCCGCGCGGAGACCGCTCGAAAAACTGTCGAAATCCGCCCCCAATTCCCGCTGGTTGAAAGTGGCCTGCCGGTGCTGATGCACAAATTCGATGGGGTCTTCCAGCGTGATTACATGCACCGCCTTGGTGTTGTTAATCTCATTAAGGACGCCGGCGAGAGTCGTCGATTTACCGGACCCGGTCGCGCCGGTGACCAGGATGAGCCCGGTCTTTTCCCGGGGCAACTGGCCGATGATTTCCGGGAAGTTGAGGCTCTCCAACGTGGGAACCACCGTGTTCAACTGGCGGAGCACCACCGAGTAATTGCCGCGCTGCGAGAAGATGTTGATACGAAACCGGGCGCGGTCTCCGAGGGTATATGCGGCGTCGCACGAGCCGCGCCGCAGAAGATCGCTGATCTGCCACTGGTTATCGCCCATGAGATTCAGGGCGATCGTTTCGGTCTGAAAAGGGGTCAGCTTTTCGAGGGTGGGGGAATGGTCAACGGCCTTTAGCTCACCAAAAGACTCAACCTGGAGGGGTTTGCCCACAGTGAACAGGAGGTCGGAGACCTCCGGTTGGGATTCCAGCATGGTGCCGAGAATATTGTCGAGTTCAGGACGGCGCATAAATCAGGTTTCTTCTTCGTCGGGAGGTTGGCTGAGAAAAGCGCGAAACTTCTTTTTGTCCAGGCACTTGTCGTAGGCTTCCTCGGCCGAAATGCGTTTTAGACGCAGGTGCTCGAGGATGGCATCGTCCAGTGGTTGATTGCCGAGTTTCTTGCCTACTTGGATCATGCCTGGGATCTGGTGGGTCTTGCCTTCGCGCACCAGGTTGGCAATGGCGGTGGTGAACACCAGGATTTCCAGCGCGGCAACCCGCCCGCGCTTATCGATACGCTTGAAGAGATTCTGTGCCACCACGCCTTTCAGCGCTTCGGAGAGCGTGGCGCGGATTTTATTCTGCTGATCTCCCGGGAACACGTCGATAATACGGTCCACGGTTTTCGCCGCGCTGGGGGTGTGCAGCGTGCCGAACACCAAATGCCCCGTGCTGGCGGCCACCAGGGCGAGTTCAATGGTCTCCAGATCGCGCAACTCACCGACCAGGACTATATCAGGGTCTTCCCGCAAGGCTCCGCGCAGCGCGGACGCAAAAGATTTTGTATGCACGCCCACTTCACGGTGGTTGACCAGGCAGTTCTTGCTCTCATGGACGAACTCGATCGGGTCTTCAATCGTGATGATATGGTCGCGCCGGTTTTTGTTGGCGTAATCGACCATGGCCGCCAGGGTGGTGGACTTGCCGGAACCGGTTGGGCCGGTGACAACCACCAAGCCACGGTGCAACATGGCAAATTTCTTCAGCACCGCCGGCAAGGGCGCGTCAAACTTCTCGAAGTCTTCAAAGGACAAGACCTTGCTGGGGATTTGGCGGAACACGGCGGCAATCCCGCACTTCTGGTTGAAGAAGTTGGCGCGGAATCGTGACACATTGGGAATTTCGTAGCCGAAATCGACATCGCCGGTTTCTTCGAACACCTTGATTTTATATTCTGGAGCGATCTCGTAGAGCACCTTCTTCAGTTCGTCATTATCGAGCGGCGGGTGATCCACCCGCTGCATCTCGCCATTGATCCGCAGCATCGGGTTATTCCCCGATGAGAGATGCAGGTCCGAAGCTTTTTGCTCGAACATTAAGTTGAAGAACGCGTCGATCTTGGCCATAAAGTCCCTACGGTCTGACCGAGATGTAGCTAAATCCGCACCAGACCTGCGAACATGAGCCATTTAATTGATTTTATTGCGGCTGAAATGGGTGGTGCCGGGGCAATCTCCTTTGACCGTTTTATGGAGCTGGCCCTGTATTGTCCAGAATGTGGATATTATGAGAGAGAAGGAGACAAAATAGGACGGGGCGGGGATTTCTGCACCAGCGTGGCTGTGGGCGGCCTCTTTGGGGAGTTGCTGGCCGCTCGCTTTGCGGCCTGGCTCAAGGACGCGGGGCACGCGAGCGAGAAACTTGTGCTGATGGAAGCTGGGGCTCACCGCGGAGAGCTCGCAAAGGATATTCTCGCCTTCCTCGAAAGGCGCGAACCGGAGCTGTCGCGCAAAGTGGAGTATTGGATCTTGGAGCCTTCAGCGAGACGCCGGGCATGGCAGGCGGAAACGCTCGACCGGTTTCAACCGCGTGTCCGCTGGCTCCACGATTTTCCCGCGCAGCCGTTGACAGGGATTGTCTTCTCCAACGAGTTGCTGGACGCCATGCCGGTGCGCCGGCTGGGTTGGGACAGCCGCGCACAAACCTGGTTTGAATGGGGCGTAACGATGGCGCAGGATCGGTTTGCCTTCACGCGCCTGCCGGGTCCCGCGGACCTGCAGCCAGACCTTCCCGCGGAGTTGGCCCGCGTGCTGCCGGACGGGTTTACCGTCGAGATTAGTCCGCGCGCTTTGAGTTGGTGGAGCCGCGCTGCGCGTTCCTTACGCCAGGGGTGGATTATTACCTTCGATTATGGTCTGGATGCGCTGGAATTCTTCACGCCTGATCGTCGGGAGGGTACCTTGCGGTCCTACTTCCGCCACCAACTGGTGACCAATGTGCTGGCGCAACCGGGTGAGCAGGACATCACCGCACAGGTTCATTTTGCCCGGGTTCGCCAGGCTGGCGAAGGAGAGGGTTTGGCTACCGTCTTTGATTCGACGCAGGAGCGGTTTTTCATGGGGATACTGCGCGATATCGAGGCTGGGGACATCGGCTTTGACCCATGGGATTCGCGCCGAATCCGGCAGTTCCAGACCCTCACTCATCCGGACCATTTCGGGCGCGCTTTTCGGGTCCTGGCGCAACGCCGGAGCTGAGGTTCGCACGCTGCGTCCGGGCGGTTGCTTACCGGCGTTCCGGCAGTTTGCGGCGATAATCATCCCGATACAGCCCGATGCGGTCGGCGGGAATGCGCTCGAAGCCAAGCTTCCAAACGGGGGAAATCTTTTTGGGCTGAAACGCTTCCGGCGAGGCAGCCGCGTCAATTGGCCCGGTGAACAATGGGTTTGCGTCAACCAGGTTGTTCTCGATGACCAGCATGTTGGTGCTGGCATGCCAGCCGACCTTCAACCAATTGCCCACGCAGACGTTCCGCTGCACCAGGTTCCGTTCGGGCGGCACGCCTTTGAAACTCGCCCCTTCGATGGCAGGGCCGCCGGGCGGACCATAGTAGTCATCCAAAGCGCGCATCGCCGGATAGCGTTCCCGGTACAGTGACAACGGAACGTCGCGGAGGCGGTCGCGCATGATTTGGTCCACCATGCTGCGCCAGACCGGTGAGGTGTCGAGCCCGCGGCCGTCCAGTTCCACGGCCGGCTCGCACTCCACAAAGACATTATTCAGGACCTGGTGATCGCGGCCCCCGCCCAGGAACGCGGCCCGATGCACCCGGTAAAAAATGTTGCCGCGGATTTCCGCGCCGCTGACGCAATCATCCATATAAACGCCCATGGACCCCATGCCCACCCCGCCGGTGTGGTGAATGTAATTATATCGAATCCGGTTGCCCCGGTAGGTGTAATCCCGACCGGTATATATTGCGCCCACATCGCCTGTTTCCAAGGCAATGTGATGGATCTCGTTGCCCTCGATCAGGTGGTCGTTGCCATTGTAAAGAATCCCGCAATGCGGGTGGTCATGGATGAGGTTGCGCAGCGCGCTCATGCCCACGCCGCCCATCAGCACCGCCGGCACATAGCACTTGGACCAGCGGCCTTGCCACCGGAAATGTGTGTTCTCCACGCGATGGCCGCCAGGGGTCAGGGTTTTGCGGTCGCCGCCTTCCAGCGAGACTCCGCCGTCCCCGGTATGGAACACATCGCAACTCAGCACTCGCGAACCGAAGCCCCCCGTCACCATCACCCCGTAGTTGCCAAGGTTTCGCAGGGTGCAGCCGGCCACGGTGTTGCTGGCTCCGCCGTGAATCTCGATGCCGTTGCCCCGGGAGGCTTCGAACACGATTCCGCGGACCTCCACATTGGTCACGTCATTCATGCGCAGCAGCGGTTCGCCCAGCAGCGAAATCAACGCCTCGGCGCGGGCGGGAGAGGTGTTGGGCTTCACGGGGGCAAGGTCCGGCGGCCAGAAGTAAAGCACGCCTGTGCGCCGGTCCAGAAACCATTCCCCGGGCTCATCGAGCTCCTCAAGAATGTTCAGAAAATAGACTCGCTGGCCCTTGCGGAACCCGTAATGCCCATAGGGCGGCGCGGTTTTGACCCACTTTTGCGCGGCATTGAGTTCGGCGATTTGTTCGTAGGAATTCGCCCAATCCCACGCCCAATAGCCATGGACCCAAATGTTGGTGGCATCCTGCCACTCAGCGGGACGATTCGCCGTGTAGAAAAAGCCGGTTTGGAGATTGCCGATCTTGCCGCCGTGGCCGTCCGGGGTCGCCGATTCTTCGGGAAAACCGGCGATCGTCTCCCAGCTTCCTTCGTTGGGCCAGCGCGCGAGGGTCATCGGCTTGCCGGCATAAAACAGTTCTACGTGGCTGGGGGTGGTGGGGCGCGCGAAGCCCCGGGATTGGAGTCCTGGAAAGTCAACCACGCCTGTCACGCGCAGGTCCATTTGCAGAACATGTTGGCGGGCTCCTTCCCGCAGCCTGGCCAGGATTGCGGGGTCCCTCACCGGTTCGAAATCGCCAAGGCTGCGACCGCCCAACCAGCGGACCGTTTGCCCGGGGCGCGCCCGCCAGATGACGGGTGCCCTGGCGGAGCCGGAGTCTTCAGCCCGAAGCTGCAGGGCATTGGTGCGTTCATAATCGCCGCCCGACAGCCAAATGGTCACAGGCTCCGCCCTGGAAGCCGTATGTTTGTGCGCGCGCACGGCATCCCGTGCCTGTTCGAGCGTGGCAAAAGGATGGGCGCGGGTGCCGTCTCCACCCGTTGCCTTTGGCGCCACGTAGAAATCGCGGGCCAGGGCAGGGGCAAGCGGCAGGGACAGGAGGAGGCAACACGCGCATTGAAGGTGCGTTGAACAAATGAGGTGAACACGTTTCACACTTTGAGGATGATGGAACCAAACCTTTTTGCGAGGCGTTTTTTAAACCAACACGGCCGCGATTCCGGCGTGACATTCTTGAACGGGAGCTTAACACTGGCCGTGGTCAATCTGGACCGATTATGAAAAAGCTCCTGGGAGCAACGGCTGGTTCCTGTGCTGTGGCACTGTCCCTGACGGCGGCCGGCCTTTCTGATACCATCATGCATCCACAACTCATCATCACCAACGCCCGAATCCGGACGATGGACGCCGCTCAGCCGCAGGCTGAAGCGCTCGCTATTCAGGGCAATCGTTTGCTTGCCATCGGCGGCGCCAAAAGCATCGGTTCCCTGGCCGGCCCGGCAACCCGTGTCATCGACGCCCAGGGGAAGTTGGTCCT